>CALCDS010000045.1 GCA_937900065.1 uncultured Clostridiaceae bacterium
AGACAAAAAAATTAATATTTTAGAAATGGAGCAATAAAGTAGATGTCAAAATAAGAGGAAAATGTGAAAATGTGATATAATCTATTGTATTATCTATAGTACATTATAATGGAGTATATATATGCAACTATAATACTTAAAATAATAAATAAATTTTGAATCAATATTATAATTTATTAACACTAAGGGGGAATAAAAGTTGCAGCAGGATTGGTACAATAAAACCAATGATGAAGTTGCAAAAGAACTTTCAGTTACAATGGATTATGGCCTTACAATGGACCAAGCCAATGAGCGCATCAAAAAATATGGCTATAATGAGCTGAAGGAAAAGAAAAAGGAAACGCTATTTCAGAAGATATTGGATCAACTGAAAGATTATCTGGTGATAATACTCATCGTTGCCAGCATAATCTCTGCGTTCATAGGCGAGATTGCAGATGCAATAGTAATAATCGCAATAGTAATCGTAAATGCAGTGCTTGGGGTTGTGCAAGAAGGAAAGGCTGAAAAATCCCTTGAGGCATTAAAAAAAATGTCGGCTCCAAACGCAAGAGTGATGAGAAACGGCAGGATTGAAACCATTCCGGCAAGACAGCTCGTACCGGGAGATGTGATATCGATCGAAACAGGGGATATACTTCCTGCAGACATAAGGATTATTGAAAGCTCAAACCTTAAGATCGACGAAGCTTCATTGACCGGAGAATCAGTGGCGGTTGAGAAATCCGGGCAAAAAGTATTAAAAGGCAAAGCAGGCATAGGCGATAGAGTCAACATGGGCTATACCAGCACGATAGTTACATATGGCCATGGCAAGGGAGCTGTAATAGCCACGGGCCAGAATACTGAAATAGGTAAAATAGCAGGCAAAATACAGGATATAGACAATGAAGAAACTCCGCTGCAACGAAATCTTTCCCAGTTGGGTAAATGGCTCGGCACTATATGCCTCGCAGTTTGTGCGGTTGTATTCGCAGTGGGAATGCTAAGGGGCGGTTCAGTGCTCAAGATGTTCATGGAATCTGTAAGCCTCGCAGTTGCTGCAATACCTGAAGGGCTTCCGGCCGTAGTAACAATAGTTTTAGCGCTTGGAATGAACAGGATGGTCAAAAGAAATGCAATAGTAAGAAAGTTGGTAGCGGTTGAGACCTTAGGATGCGTAGATGTGATATGTTCGGATAAAACCGGAACTCTTACTCAGAACGAAATGACAGTAACAAGGATTTACAGCGGTAAAAAACAATTAAAAGTTACAGGCCAGGGTTATGACCCAACCGGTGAATTTATTGGCAAAAGCAACAATGAATTTGACCCTTCAAAGGATGAGGATTTCAAGATGCTGTTATCAATCGGGCTATTGTGCAATGATGCAACACTTGACAAAAGGGATGATAACTCTTGGAGCATAATGGGGGATCCTACTGAAGGTTCACTTATAGTTACGGCTGAAAAAGCCGGATATGACAGCAAAGAAGCTAATAAAAAATATCCCAGAATAGATGAAATACCTTTTGATTCTGGAAGAAAGATGATGACGACTTTCCATAACGGCTTTAAAGAAGGAGTTGTCTCATTTACCAAAGGTGCCCCCGACATAGTATTAAAAAGATGCACAAAGATGGTTGCAGATGGACAAGTTATTGATCTGACAGATGAAATGAGAAAGGAAATAAACGAAGCAAACAGTTCCTTTGCCAAAGCAGCGCTTAGGGTTTTGGCATTCGCATATAGGGAATTTGCCACGCTTCCTGATGATAAATCTTCAGGCAATATCGAAAATAACATGATATTTGTAGGACTTATGGGAATGATAGATCCTGCAAGGGTCGAAGCAAAGCCTGCGATTGAGAAATGCAGAAATGCAGGAATAAAACCTGTAATGATCACCGGGGATTACAAGGATACCGCAGTTGCAATCGCAAAGGAACTCAAGCTCATGGGAGAGGGCGACGGCGTGCTTACAGGCCAGGAACTGGAGAACATGTCTGATGAGGAGCTTCAAAAAAAGGTTGAGACAACCAGCGTATATGCAAGGGTGTCGCCTGAACACAAGGTAAGGATAGTCGATGCACTTGAAAAAAATGGACATATAGTGTCCATGACCGGAGACGGAGTAAACGATGCAATGGCACTAAAGAAAGCAAATATAGGCGTTGCAATGGGAATCACTGGTACCGATGTTGCAAAGGAAACCTCTGATATGATATTGACGGATGACAACTTTGCGAGCATAGTTTCAGCGGTTGAGGAAGGAAGGATCATTTACAGCAACATAAGAAAATTTGTATATTTCCTGTTATCATGCAATGTAGCCGAGATACTCATAATATTCTTGAGCATACTTATAGGAAACCCCATGCCCCTTACACCGATACAGCTGTTATGGCTCAATCTTGTAACCGACAGCTTCCCGGCTTTGGCACTTGGAACAGAAAAAGGCGAACCCGATATAATGGACATGAAGCCGAGAAAATCAACCGAACCTATTTTAAACAAGCAGATGATCGTAAACATAGTTATTCAAAGCATAGTGCTGACATTTTCAGTACTGTCCATATATTCCTTCGCACTCGGCAAATATCCTGATTTCAGAACAGACATGCAGCATATGGATTATGCAAGGACCTATGCATTTACAGTGTTGGTGTGTGCAGAACTGGTTATGTCTTATACCAGCCGCTCTGAAAGGTACAATGTATTCAAACTCGGCCTGTTCTCAAATAAAGTGTTGAACAAAGCATTCCTGCTGTCCTTCGCATTGATGGCAGTCGTGGTGTATGTGCCATTTTTAAGGCCGATATTCGGAACGATATTCCTCCACCCATTTGATTTGGCAGTCATATTGATTCCGTGCATACTGCCTTTCATATCAGGCGAGCTTATAAAGGCTATATACAACAGAATCGGAAAATAATATCGTTATAAAAATAGAGGAGCATCCTATGATGCTCCTCTATTTTTATATATCTATATCGATTTTTTGGGTTTAGTTTATAAAATGGCGGTTATGATATAATCATCAACCCAGGTGTGGTTTACATATGATTTCGCAAATCTTAGTGCTAAGTATATCGTTTGCATGCTCTGGTTTTATAATAATAGCCGTATCCGCACCTCTTGTAGTGCCTCCAACAGCGATTATCTCCTCACCATATGGTATTGCCCCGCTATCTAATGCCATGGTCGAGATTTCAACACCTACTTTTACTCCCTGTCCAAACATTCTAAGAGTATTTGCTATTATCTCTACAGGATAAACGCCTCCGAATTTCCTGCTGAGGCTGCGTTCAGCGCCTGAAAGCACATGTGAACAGGTCACGATCTTCATTCCCGATCCTTCAAGCTCTTTTCTCTTTTCATCGCTCATTTGACTTTCACCTTTTTTAGCAAAGCCATAAGCAGAAGTGACGATGACGATGTTAAAATCTGTGCCCTTGAAAAATTCAGCGGTCTCACCTGTATTGGATGCCACAACTATATAATTTATTTTTCTCTGCTTTGCAACCCTTATAACTTCTCCTGCTGTTGCAGCTGTATTTGCTTTCCCTTTTTCTTCAAAATACATGTGCATCCCTCCAAATCAAAGTTTATCAAGGTGCAAAGCATGGTTTAAAGCACCATATGTCACCAATACCATGGGTATTTCGGCTGCAGTGATTATTACCCTTGCTATGATTCTTGAAGGAAGCATAGCTAATATGCCCTTATTGTAAAACATTGACAGCCACAAAGTATCAAGTATAAGCGAACATATTATCTCCGACAATATAATGCTCAATACCATTCCTGAAACCTTTGAACCTTTATAATGGTTCATGATGATCCCGGGTATTGCACCTAAAAGTATTTTGCTTATTGTAAATCCGGGAAAATATGCTCCGCCGGATGGAAACACGAGCATTCCCACCACATCTGACAGTCCTCCGGTTATAGCGCCTGATATCGGTCCTAAAAGTATTCCGGAAAATATTATCGGTACGTTTCCAAAACCGATCCTTATAGTCGGCAGCGCATAAAAAGAAAATATCCTCGTCAATATGACGCTTAACGATACCAAAAATCCAATATATGCAACTTTGTGCGCACTGTTCATAAAAACACCCCCTTCCTTTTAGGCTGGCATATTGCGCCACACCAAAAAGAAGGCAGTTTCTTCTCAATGCGGCAGCGGACGCGATATTGTATCGCAGGAAACCCTTTCGTTTAGAGACAACTTCCCATCCTCTAACACTTAACGCACAATACCTACTCTGCCATGCACTATAAAAGTTAGGCCATGTTAAAATTTGATATTTAACAGAGCCAAAAATTATTTTTGTACTTTATATATTATATTATATCGGGAAAAAATACAAACATATTTATATATACAAGCATATTAAAAATATTATAATGATATGTAACATGCAAAATACTGCAAGCTTAAACAATACTGATATTTTTGTATCCAAGATTTTGTGTAAGCTTTCAAGGCAGGTCATATAGGGGGAGTTTATTTGAAAAACTTGCTTTCAATAAAACCATATGTGCTCAAATACAAGCGAAGATATATATTTGGAATAATATGCCTTCTTATCGTGGATATGCTTCAGCTTATCATGCCTAAGTTATTGGGAGCAATCACGGACAAGCTCAAATCAGGCACTCTTGATAAAAACAGTTTGGTTTACAGCCTCATTTTGATAATTGCGATATCCATTATGATACTCCTTGGAAGGTACATCTGGAGGACATATATAATAGGGTCCTCGAGAATGGTTGAATATGACCTTAGAAATGATCTGTTTTCGCATATTCAAAAACTATCCGCAAATTATTTCAATAACCACAAGGTCGGGGACCTTATGGCGCATGCCACCAATGACGTAAATGCAATAAGAATGGCAATAGGTCAAGGCGTCACAATGTCAATAGACTCTGCAGTCCTTACACTATTTTCTATATCCATCCTGCTTGCTACGAATGTAAAACTTGCTGCGCTTTCACTTATCCCACTTCCTTTTTTGGCGCTGACGACCTCCAAATTCGGAAGGCTGATACATAAGCGTTTCACGACCGTGCAAGAGGCATTCTCCGATTTGACCGACAATGTTCAGGAAAATTTTTCAGGAATAAGGGTAATAAAATCCTTTGTACAAGAGGAACCGGAAATTCAAAAATTCACCGGCATAAATAAATGCAATATGGATGCAAATATAAAACTTGTGAAGATATCCTCTTTGTTTTTTCCCTTGATACAACTGATAGCCGCAATCAGTTTCATCATCGTACTCGGCTATGGGGGGTCATTGGTGATATACGGAGATATCTCTTTAGGCGATTTTGTAGCATTTATAATGTATCTTGGAAATTTAAGCTGGCCTGTTATGGCTATAGGCTGGGTCATAAACATACTCCAAAGAGGCGAGGCTTCAATGGAAAGGGTACAAGAGATACTTGATGAAAAACCTGAAATATATGACAGGCCGTGCGCAAGGAACATAAAAGCCATAAATGGGAAAATAGAATTCAGGAATTTAAGCTTCACATATCCAGGAAGCAATAAGCCTGCATTAAAGGATATAAATCTTGTGATTGAACCCGGAATGACTTTAGGCATCCTTGGAAGGACAGGTGCGGGCAAGACCACATTGATGAATCTTCTCGTTAGGATGTATAACGTGGATAACGGTACAATTCTAATAGATGGTAATGATATAAACAGCATTACGCTCTCAACTTTAAGGAAAAATATAGGATATGTTCCTCAGGATAACTTTCTGTTCTCAACATCCATAAAGGAAAACATAGGATTTGCAATCGACAATCCGAATATGAAGGATATAGAAAAGTGCGCAGAGTTTGCAAAGGTATATGACAATATAATGGATTTTCCCGAAAAATTTGAGACCGTTATAGGTGAAAGAGGCACCACACTGTCCGGAGGTCAAAAGCAGAGAATATCCATAGCAAGGGCGCTTATTAAAAATCCATCCATATTGATACTCGATGACAGCTTGTCTGCAGTCGATACCAAAACCGAAGAAGATATACTTATGAATTTAAAAAATATAACCTCAAATCGCACCTCCCTAATAATATCGCACAGGATATCCTCTATAAAAGACGCCGATGAAATAATAGTAATGGATGACGGCTGTATAGTGGAAAAGGGAACACATGAAGAACTGTTAAAGCTTGACGGCCTTTATCGCAATATTTATGACAAGCAGCTTTTGGAAGAAAAAATTGAATCTGAATAGGAGGCATTAAATATGGATTATTTGAATGAAGAAGAAACCACTGTCAAAGCTTATGACTCAAAGCTCATGAAAAGGCTGCTTAAATATGCCAGGCCATATTGGAAACTTTTTTTATGCTCTGCATTCCTTATACTTTTAGTCACAGGTACTGAACTTTTAAGACCTTACCTGGTAAAGGTCGCAATCGACAAATACATAAATGCGGCTAACGGCAACAGTGCAAAAATCATGTCGCCTGAAAGTTTAAAGCTTTTTAAATCAAGCAATGTTACAGCCCTGTATAGAATCGCTTTTGCATATCTTCTCATAATCATATTGGGTTTCTTGTTAAACTATGGACAAACACTTATGCTGCAATATGCCGGCCAAAAGATAATATATAATATCCGCCAGGAAGTCTTTTCGCATATAGAAAAACTTTCGCTTTCATTCTTCGATAAAATGCCCGTTGGAAGGCTTGTTACAAGAGTTACCAATGACGTGGAAGCTTTAAACGAAATGTATACGGAAGCCTTGGTCAATCTTATCAAAGACGGCTTTTTGCTTGTCGGAGTCATGATAATCATGATGCTCATGAACATGAAGCTTGCATTGATATCATTCAGCGTAATTCCTTTGGTGATATTATCGGCAATAATATTTAAGAAGTATGACAGGGATGCATATAGAGAGGTGAGGCTTAAACTGTCAAAAATCAATTCAAGCCTCTCTGAAAACATATCGGGAATGAGATTGGTACAGATATATGCCAGGGAAGGTAAAAAATTCGATGAATTCAAGGATATAAACAAACAATACTTAAACGCCAGCATGAAGCAGGTAACCGTATTTGCAGTATTCAGGCCCTTAATCGACCTTTTGGCATCACTTTCACTGGCACTTCTGTTATGGTTTGGAGGAATAAGGGTCATATCAGGCAATCTCCAGTTCGGTGTATTATTTGCGTTTGTCAGCTATATAGAGCAACTCTTCCGGCCGATCATGGACCTTTCGGAAAAATTCGATATACTCCAGTCGGCAATGGCTTCATCTGAAAGGATATTCACGATATTGGACGACAATTCAACTATTCCAAACAGAGCCGATCCGGTAAAAATAAACAGGCTTAAAGGTAACATAGAATTTAAAAATGTATGGTTCGCATACAATGATGACGACTGGGTGCTCAAGGATGTATCCTTCAATATAGAAAAAGGGCAAACCGTAGCATTTGTAGGAGCCACAGGTGCCGGTAAAACATCTATCATAAGCCTTATATCAAGGCTTTACGATATACAAAAGGGCACTATAACAATAGATGGAATCAATATAAAAGATATGGACAAATATGCGTTGAGAAAAAACATAGGCGTTGTTATGCAGGATGTATTCCTTTTTACAGGAGATATAAAGTCCAATATACGGCTCAATAATACAGATATAACTGATGATAAAATAATTGAAACATCAAAATACGTAAATGCGGATCAGTTTATAAGGGACCTTCCTTCAAAATATGATGAAGAAGTTAAAGAAAGAGGGTCAACATTATCATCAGGTCAAAGGCAGTTGCTCTCGTTTGCAAGAGCCCTATCATTCAACCCTTCAATACTTGTGCTTGACGAGGCAACAGCAAACATAGATACTGAAACCGAGATGCTGATACAGGATGCATTAAAAAAATTGATAAAGGACAGGACGACGATAATAATCGCACACAGGCTTTCTACAATACAGAACGCGGATAAGATAATCGTGATTCACAAAGGAATGATAAGAGAGGTTGGCAACCACCAGGAACTCCTTGAAAAGAAAGGCATATATTATAAGCTCTACCAGCTTCAATACAAGGA
>CALCDS010000046.1 GCA_937900065.1 uncultured Clostridiaceae bacterium
TATAATGCGAACTAGAAATGAATACGAGGTGATAACAGGTGGATCAAGATAATGAAAACATCCATCAAGTGGATTTAAATGATGAAATGAAAAAAAGCTATATAGATTATGCCATGAGCGTTATTTGGGGGAGAGCCCTGCCTGACGTAAGGGACGGCTTAAAACCTGTCCACAGAAGGATACTCTATTCAATGAACGAACTGGGACTTACAGCCGATAAGCCGTATAAAAAATCAGTAAGGATAGTAGGTGATGTTTTAGGTAAATACCATCCTCATGGTGATGCGGCCGTATATGATGCAATGGTAAGGCTTGCCCAGGATTTTTCAACAAGGTATATGCTTGTTGATGGTCATGGAAATTATGGTTCTGTTGATGGCGACAGTGCAGCTGCAATGCGTTATACAGAAGCAAGGATGAGCAAGATTGCAGCTGAAATGTTAAGGGATATTGAAAAAGAAACCGTGGATTTCGTACCAAATTTTGATAATACGTTGAAAGAACCTCTCGTTTTGCCGTCAAGGTTTCCAAACATTCTTGTGAACGGCTCACAGGGGATAGCTGTGGGCATGGCAACAAACATACCTCCGCACAACCTTGGTGAAGTTATCGACGGCACGATAATGCTTATCGATAATCCCGAAGTTACGATTAAAGAGCTCATGACCAAGATAAAGGGGCCTGACTTTCCTACTGCAGGAATAATAATGGGCAAGGAAGGAATAAGGTCTGCCTATGAAACCGGCAGAGGGAGAATAAAAGTAAGGGCAAAAGCTTCCATTGAGGAAATGAATAACGGCAGACAAAGGATAATCGTCACTGAAATACCTTACATGGTTAATAAGGCAAGGCTTATTGAAAAGATTGCCGAGATGATAAGGAATAAAAAAATAGATGGAATATCTGATTTAAGGGATGAGTCAGATAGAGACGGAATGAGGATTGTCATAGAAATAAAGAAAGATGCCAATGCAAATGTGGTATTAAACCAGCTGTACAAGCATACCCAGATGCAGGATACTTTCGGAGTCATAATGCTTGCACTTGTGGACGGACAACCAAAAGTACTCAGCTTAAAGGAAATATTGCGCCATTATCTTGATTTCCAAAAAGAAGTAATAGTAAGAAGGACCAAGTTTGATTTAAAAAAGGCTGAGGCAAGAGCCCACATATTGGAAGGTTTAAGGATAGCGCTCGACAATATAGATGAAGTAATCAATATCATAAGAAGTTCCAAGACAGTACCCGATGCAAAACAGGGTCTTATGGACAGGTTCGGCCTTACGGATATACAAGCTCAAGCCATAGTTGACATGAGGCTTGCAAGGCTCACCGGATTAGAGAGGGAAAAGATAGAAGAAGAGTACGCCGAATTGATAAAGAAGATAAATTATTACAAAGAAGTGCTTGCCAATGAAAGAATTATATACCAGATAATAAAAGATGAGCTGCTTGAAATAAAGAAGAAATATTCCGATAGCAGAAGGACGAAGATAACAAGCAGGGTCAAGGAAATAGAAATAGAAGATTTGATTCCGGAGGAGGATGTTGTAGTAACATTGACTCATCTGGGATATATAAAGAGGCTTAGCATAGACACATATACCGCTCAAAAGAGGGGCGGGAAGGGCATTTCCGGACTTTCAACCAGGGAAGAAGATTTTGTTGAGCATCTGTTTATTACCTCCACCCATAACAATATATTGTTCTTCACAAACCAGGGAAGGGTATATACGATGAAGGCCTTTGAAATACCCGAGGCATCAAGACAGGCAAAGGGCATAGCGATCATCAACCTGTTGCAATTAAATAGCAGGGAGAGGATACAAGGTGCCATGACGGTTAAGGAGTTTGACGATGAAAAGTATATTGTCCTTGCAACAAGGAGGGGCATTATAAAGAAAACCTCGCTTCGTCAGTTTAGCTCTATAAAGAAGAACGGGCTTTATGCAATAAATTTAAAACAGAATGATGAATTGATAGGCGCCAAGTTGACCGATGGCAAGCAGCAACTGATAATCGTTACTTCGGCAGGTTACAGCATAAGGTTTAAAGAAGAAGATGTAAGGGCAATGGGAAGGAGCGCAGCAGGAGTAAAGGCAGTAACTCTAAGAGAAGGCGATGTTGCTGTAGGAATGGATATCATCGATGAAACTGCCGAACTTTTAACGGTAAGTGAAAATGGATATGGCAAGCGCACTTCAGTCAAAGAATATAACCTTCAAGCAAGAGGCGGAAAAGGACTTAAAACCTACAGGGTCACGAAAAAGACCGGGAATCTTGTGGGAGCCAAGGTAGTTAAAGATGATGATGAGATACTTTTGATAAACAATCACGGCACTATAATAAGGCTTAAAGTATCCGATATTTCAAAAACAAGCAGGAATACGCTTGGAGTAAAACTTATGAAGGCAGATCAGGATGCAGTGGTGTCGGTTGCAAAGATAAACAATGATGACAAAGATGGATTAACTGAATAATAGTCATCATAATTTGACAGATAACTGGAATTTTGGTATAGTGGATATAATTTAAGGATAAGATCAAAA
>CALCDS010000047.1 GCA_937900065.1 uncultured Clostridiaceae bacterium
TTTACTTATTTAATTTATATTAGCAAATCCATGAAATATTTCACTCTAACTTTTATGAAATCCATATCTTTACAATATTTTAAACATAGGCCCTAGAACTTAAAAAGTGTGAACGGGCGAACAGGATGCTCAAAAATCAACACTTGCTTTAGCATATATGATTGCAAGACTTAAAAAAAGAAGTTTGACTTGCGCTTTGCAGGCTTTTTTGTATCATAGCTGCTATATCCATGTTTAAACAAGGGACTTAAAATTAGATAGAATGCCCAATAAGACAATATTCCGGTTAAAAGCAGCACCGAAATTGCGGCATTTTGCGATTTTAAAATATTAAAAACAATTGGTCTTATTGTTTTTAAGAATATTATATTGCATCCGGTCAAAAATATAGGACAGATTACTACTTCAGGGATGCTGATTTTTACATCGGTTGCCCTGCGGATTTCACTGTAATTCAGTATGCATCCCATAAGGGGGCTTATAACAAAATCTATGGCATATCCGTAGATATTGATGCTTGGTATTCCGAGGAATGTATAGAGCACTGCAATATCGATAGCCGACATTATGAATGTGTTTTTTAAAAGTATTTTTTGCTTGCCAAGACCATTGAGTATACCGCAGAGAGTCGATTCCACATATACAAATATCACTCCAAACGACAGTGAAAAGATAATATTGCCAAGGTCGGCCCTGTTGTAAAAAAGCTTCCCGAGTTCATCAGGCAATTCGAAAAACAATCCGCCCGACAATGCAGCGATCAATGTGGTTATCTTTATTGTGGAATAGATTCTTTTGTTTATGCCAAAGGAGCTTCCGGAGGCCGAAGCTTCCGATATGGCCGGAACGAGCAGCGTGGATATTGCTCCTATTGCAATTGAAGGAAACATCACTATATTCATTCCCATGCCTGCAACCTTGCCAAAAAGTGCGAGCGAGGTTTCAGCGGCAAATCCGGCCGCATAGAGCCTCCTTGGCACCATCGCGGCTATGAATGAGCCTGCTGCCGTGGAAAACAGTCCGTTTAGGCAGATAGGCAGCGATGTTGAAAGTATATTGGCTATTATCTGAGGCACATTGTCGGGTTTGCCTGTAAGATGTCCAAAGTTTAAATATGATTTTTTGTAAAAGCCGTAGAGAAGTGCGGTGCTTGTAAGTTCACCCGCAGACATTGCAAGAACTGCGCCCGCTATCTGATACTTAAGGCCCAAAGCTTTGAACCTGGTGACAAGAGCTATCAGCACGACCAATCTTACGCATTTTTCGGTTATATCTATTACTGCAGGGAATGTGGAGTTTTGCATTCCATAAAAATAGCCTTTGAGCACTGAACCTGCTGATAGAAAAATCAATGCAGGTACGAATGATAAGATCGGAAGATAAGTCCTTGTATCCTTCAATATCTCTGTTGATATGTATGGTGCAGATATTACCGATAGTATGGAAATAAATGCGGTCCAGAATATAAAAAATGCCAGTGCGCATGTAATGGTTTTATACAATTCCTTATAGTTGTGCTGCGAATTTTTCTCGGCTGTTATTTTGGATAATGCGGTGGTAGTTCCTCCGCATGTTATGCATATAAAAAAGGAATAGACCGGCATTACCATGGAGTAAAGGCCGACTCCGTGGGCGCCCACCTCTCTTGACAATATTATGGAAAACAGAAAGCCAAGGGCTCCTGTGATAAGGTTTGAAGTTACAAGCACGATTGCATTCTGGAGAAATGAAAGTTTTTTCATCAAATGCCCTCATAATGAATAATCAATATATAGATATTAAGCCGGTTTTTGAATAATTACATATATATGTATATGCCTCATGCTCTGTATTAAGCAGTTAAAAGTCCATAGGCATAAGCTGCAAAGTTTAAATTTAAATGTTAAAGGTGCATTAAAAGGGTTTTGGAAGACTTTGGCGAATATTAATACTGTTTTATATATTGGCTAAGGAGTGGTGGATGTGAGCTATTCAAAAGCAGCATATGTAAAATCCGGCGATATTGATGTTTTGGTTAAAAATTTGAAGACAGTGATGCAAACTTATGATATGGAATTCGACAGCGTTAAGGAAGACAAATATAGATTCAGCAGGTATGGGGAATATCACAGGTCATTTATAATAAAGCAGTGGGCAGGTGGATGGATTGCCATACTTGATGATGACGGAGAGGATTTTGAACAGTTATGCAGTGGGTTGTCCAAAGGTTTATCATGCTTTATACTGGCTGTTGGATTTAAGAAGGAAGTGCTGCACTATACTGTTTATAACAATGGCATTCAGATTGGCGAGTATATGTCTTCTTTGAAATATTATGAATATCCTATAAATGATGATGTGAGGACCATGTATGAGGGCGATGAAAGGGTATTCAAAGGCCTTACAGATGATGATGGGATTGAAAAGATAGGGTCCATATTGCGGGATTGCAGTGCGGGCAGAATAAATAAAGATGAAGCTTTGTATTCTCTGCAAAAGATTTTAGGAATGGTTTTAGATGACGATGCTAAAGAGGACGGTTTAAAGCAGGGCTTATATGATAAAGAGCAGGAGGAAGTATTAGAAGCCAACGATTCATTGTTTGAAGATGTATTTTATGTTGATTTTGAAAGCATCAACATAAAGACAAATGATATGGACAGCGTGCTCTCAACTGTGGAGAATATCTGCATCGGGATGGGATATTCAAAAACAGATGAGTTTTCAAAATATGAAAGAAAGGGTTTTTTCAAAAAAATGCTCGGCTCAATAAAGGAGAGAAAAAGGATCCAATTTTTCATATGCAAGCCTTTAGACGGCTGGGTTACGCTTGTGGGAGAGATGGAAAAGCTATATGGAGATGAGCCGTCTGAATGGGAGTTTGTACATATAGAGGATAAACTCTCCAAATCTCTTGACAAAAAGATAGTAGCTATAAGTGCAAATACAGAGGGCTGGGGATTCAAAGTTTTCAATGAGGGAAATAAGGTATATGAGTATAGATTAGGAGATGTTGTTTATATAGAGGACATAGAAGCAGTTCTGCCGGAATTTAAAGAAGATGATATTAACTCTGTTTTTGAAGCTGAAATAAAAAATGCCAAGGATGTGGACAATGTTTTGGGGCTGTTTTGCAGTATCCTTGGAATAAAAAATTATAAAATCAATATACCAATGGATTACAGCGAAGATGAATACTACAATAATGTGCTTAAATTGCTTCCCGGCTGCGAAGGCATTATAAATTTAAAATTTGAGCCTGAAAATTGATATAAGAGGTTGTCATATGAAAAAGAATGATTATATTATGACAGTGGATATAAGCGGCCTTAAGGCTGAGGGCAGCATACTCGATATGGGATTTAAGAGCAGCGGCATAATATACAGGGCTTTGAAAAATATAGAACAGGATTGCCAGATCGCTGCAGACGTTTGCGGCAGGGCAGATGATGGATACGGATGGGTGTATGGATATCCTCCTGAACTTCCTTTTGATGACAACACTTTTGATATTGTGATTGCTTTCTTTTCGCTCTCCTATCTTGATAAAAAGCTCGAAAGGAACAGGACCATTGCCCAGATTTCGCGCATCTTAAAATGCGGCGGAAGATTGCTTATATGGGATGTTGATATAAAGAATTTCAATCTGAAGTTAAAAAAAAGGTTGAAGGTGATATTGCCTAAAAATGAAGAGGTTGAAACATATATTAGAATGCCGATACTTTGGGGAGGATATGATATGAATGCCATATTGCCGGCGCTGCATTCCTGCTTCGAAATAATCGATTCTTACGATACCGGCAGCTTTTTTTATATAGAATCCGTAAAAAGAATATAGACAAAGGGATGATGGGTATGAATATAGTATTGGCGGCTTTAAATTCAAAATTCATACATACAAACCTTGCAATAAGATATATAAGATCTTATTGCAAGGATTTTGATATGGATATAAAGGAATTCACAATAAATGATTCAACAGACAGCGTGATCCGGGGCATATACAGTTTAAAGCCCGATATTTTAGGATTTTCATGCTATATATGGAATATAGAAATGGTTTTAAAGGTATGTTCCAGTTTAAAAAAGATAAAACCAAAGCTTAAAATATTGCTTGGAGGTCCTGAAGTATCGTTTGATGCTGTGGATTTGATGAGAAACCATCCATATATAGATTATATAATAAGGGGTGAAGGCGAGCTTTCATCCCATCAATTTTTTGATTATATAGTAAAATCAAAAGGAACGGTAAAGGATATCGGCAATCTGACATACAGAGATAAAGGGCAAATCATAGAGAATGCAATGAATCCATTGATTGAAAACCTTGCTATCATACCATTCCCTTACAAGGGAAAAAATGAAGATTTTAAAAATAAAATATTGTATTATGAAAGCTCAAGAGGCTGTCCCTACAGGTGCAAGTATTGCCTCTCATCCACGACAGAGGGCGTAAGGTTTATGCCGCTATATAGGGCAGAGCAGGATCTTTTATGGTTCATTGAAAATAATATAAGCCTTGTAAAATTTGTTGACAGGACGTTCAACTGCGGCAGATATTACAAGGAAATAATCAAATTCTTGATACAGCATTGCAAAAATACAAGATTCCATTTTGAAATATCGGGTGAGGCGCTTGACGAAGAGGCCATAAACCTTTTGCAAAGCGCACCTTATGGGCTGTTCCAGCTTGAGATAGGAGTGCAGACAACAAATAAGGAGACACTTTTAAACATAGATAGGCATTCGGATTTTAATATGCTTTCCAGAAAAATATCAATGCTAAGGAAAAATGATAATATGGAGATCCACCTTGATCTCATTGCCGGCTTGCCTGGTGAGGATTATATTTCGTTTGCCCGTTCGTTTAACGATGTATATAAACTAAAACCGCATATGCTTCAGCTCGGCTTTCTGAAAGTTTTAAAGGGAAGCAAGATGAGAGAAGAAGCAGGCAAGTACGGCATCATTTACACCGATTATACGCCGTATGAGGTGATAAGTACTGATTGGATTTCATTTGACGAAATTGCAAATCTAAAGCGCATAGAAAATGTTGTTGATATATATTATAATAGCGGAAGGTTTCA
>CALCDS010000048.1 GCA_937900065.1 uncultured Clostridiaceae bacterium
TCGCAATTTTTACCTGCAAAAAAAGCTAGCACAACGAATTGTTTAAATATAAGATACAGCTATATAAAAAAACTGAAAATCATGGTAATATTATATTATGAACTTGATATTTTCTTCAGTAATTTTTACTTATACACTTCATATACAATCAAGCAACTTTGATTTGTAAGTGCGCATAGAAATATGATCCATTGCCGTACGAAATAGCGGTTACAACTACAGCTTATAAAACTGCAGTTGTAACCGCTTGCTGTTTCTCGTTTAGAAACATTTTTCAAAATCATATAAAAAAAGCTAAGTCTGCTCCGCCTGCAAGTCTCAATAACCCGGTATTGAGCTATGAATATAGTTGCTGTCTTTTGAGGTATATACATCCTCTTCTTCAAATCCGCCCTTATCCTTATTAAAAACATAAGTTTTCAAGCTTAACCCCGCACCCGTGGACACAATAACGGTTATGCTTGAAGCTTCACCTACACCATTATTGGAAACAGTAAAGTACACAGAACCCAATTGAACGTACTGCTTTAACAGAGGATAAGCCTCTTTACCATCCCATACGGCCAGCAACCAATTCTGCCCATCGTCCCATTCCATTTCTCCATTTTGATTGCGTTTGGCATCAGTGTATAGCTCGATTTTCTCTTCTGTATTGTCTAAATCCAAATCATGGGAAAACTCATCAAGCTTTGTCATGCCCTTAGTGTCTATTGATCCACTTGCAGCTGCTTCAATCATTTTGTTTTCAGTTTTATTCCCAGATTGTGCAGGCTTATTCGTCTGCTCATTATTTTGACATCCGATGAGAATTGTGCACATAAAAACAAATATCAACAATACGCAGTTAAATCTTCGCATCTAAAGTCACCTCCCTATCGACTATAATTTAGCTGTACAACATCTCCTAAAATCAGGCTATTACATATTATCGTCTTAAGTATCGCATATAAAGTGCAGCATGTAATCAATATATTCTATATTCTGCATAGGCAGTCAGTTTCTTTTGACCCACATATGCAGGAATAGGTTCCCAATAAAAGACTTTGTTAAAATATATTGTTTAATGCATCAAAAAATAATTTATCTAAATCCATGTCTTCTATCATAAACATTATTTGTTAGAATAAAATTAATTGATAAAGTTTGTTGATGTTTGAAGGGGTTGTTTTAAAATTGCAGCATTTTATGACCATTCCACCGGGTCAGCACAAATTACCGCCATTACCATATCCATATGATGCGCTTGAGCCAATAATCAGCAGCACATTGCTGCAGATTCATCACGACCGCCACCATAAAGCTTATGTTGACGGTTTAAACAAAGCTGAACTTGAGACGGCAAAATCACGACAAAGCAAGGATTTTTCGCTGATAAAGCATTGGGAACGCGAGTTGGCATTTCACGGCTCCGGCCATATATTGCATAGCATATACTGGACAATAATGGCTCCAAGAGGAATGGGCGGACAGCCCGGCAGGCGTACACAAAATCTGATAGCCAACTACTTCGGCAGTTTTCCCGCTTTTAAGGAACAATTCAGCGCTGCAGCAGTAGATGTTGAAGCTTCAGGCTGGGCGATTTTAGTATGGAATTCATCTTGGAGAAGGTTAGAAATCTTAACTGCCGAAAAGCATCAGGACCTGACTCAGTGGGGAAGCATACCTATTCTTGTGCTAGACGTATGGGAGCATGCATATTATCTCGATTATCAAAACAGGCGCAAAGATTATGTAGATGCCTGGTGGCAACTAGTAAACTGGTACGAGGTTGAAAGGCGTCTGCTTTTAGCAATGGGAGGTTTGACACCTTTAACATTAAATAACTTTTAAATATGAT
>CALCDS010000049.1 GCA_937900065.1 uncultured Clostridiaceae bacterium
ATAAAAATACTTCTCGCTATATCCGCAGTTTTGGTCGGATTTGCAGCCCAATCGACCGTATAGTTTTTTTCAACAATGTCTGCAACATCCTTTGCTATATTCTTTGATAGTTCGATGTCATCCTCTGTTATATATTCTGCCTTGTCCTCTTTAACAACACCATCTTCATGGCAAGATATATTCTTCCTTACAATCTCGAAGAATGAAAATTCCTTGCCTGTAAGCCCCAGGCTTTCTGCTTCGTCCTTTTCTCCATGCTCAACTTCATTATTTATGAACTTTTCGAGTTGTTTTCTTCTCTCAATCCAGTCATTATTCGTTTCGTCAATTATTCTCTGCAATTTTTCAAGGAGGCTTGTATAGTATACCGGATTGTCCTCAATTTTTACATGAATGACGCATTTTACCGCATGCTCCATTGCAGATGCTATTGCTTCATCGCTTTTAAGTTTACCTATTTTCTTATTAAAGTCCGGGTCAAATAATGTTATCGGCTTTATCCACTGCTGAACGCCCAGGGACTTAAGATGGTCATAGATTATTTTTTTCACCTTTTCACCGCAGTCAGATATATTGAGTTCGGACTCAGGCTCAAACCTTGCCTTTGTTGCGGCTCTTATATATGTAAGCCACCTTAAATCGTTTATGTTTTCCATAGGTACATGACCTGGAAGCAGCTGTTCCATCGTACCTGCAAACCTTTTATATGCCATTTCAAATTCCGCCCTTTTATCTTCAGGCTCAATGCATTTTACAAGTTCATCAATATTGTTTTTATCCGCCCCTGCAAATATCCCCATTACTGATTCCCTGTATGACAGCATCTGCTTGTAGACAGAATCGGTTGACTCCATTGGCTGGCCCAACTCCTTCTTATCAAATATCGACAATGCCTCCTCCAAAAAGTTGGATACTCCGTAATAGTCCACCACATATCCGCATTTCTTCCTGTCTCCGCAGGTCCTGTTCACCCTTGCAATCGCCTGGAGGAGGTTGTGTTCCTTTAATGGACTGTCAAGATACATCACCTGTTCCACCGGCGCATCAAACCCGGTAAGCAGCATATCCTTTACAATTATAAATGCGAGTTTGTCCTCACTTAAAGGTTTTATAAACCTTTTTATAATCCCGTCCTGTTCAACCTTGGTTGTATAATATTTCTTCAAATAAGGGAGATCGTTTAGTTTTCCAGAAAATATTATTTTGGCTTCAAGCGGTTCTCCTATTATTTCAACCATATGTTTGTTCAATGCATTATAATATTTAACGCAGGCTTCCCTCGATACACATACGACCTGGGCTTTAAATCCGTTTGGATATACCTGAGCCTTGTAATGCCTGAGCAAATCCTGTGCAATATCATCTATCCTGTCATCCGACTCAACGAGTGTTTTCTTGCTGCCATACTTTGCTTTTATGGCTTCCTTTTCCTCATCAGTCTTATCCTCAAATGCCTGCTCAAACAGTTCCTCCAGTGAATCTCCTTTTATCTGTAGATCAGGCCTCCTGCCCTCATAGATGATCCTGACAGTTTCTCCATCGTCAACTGACTGCTGTATTGAATACTTATCTATGTAAGAGCCAAATGTCCTTGGGGTTGACTTGTCCTCTCTGTCAATAGGCGTGCCCGTAAAGCCAATGAATGCAGCATTGGGAAGGGCATCCCTCATATTCCTGGCCATTTCTTTATACTGGCTCCTGTGTGCTTCGTCGACCAATACTATAACATTTGACTTTGTGGTTAAAACTTCGAACTCCTTTTCAAAGTTAAGCCCAGTCCCCTGCTTTTCATCCTTTAGAATTACCCTTTCATCCTTATCACTCTGGAATTTTTGTATTGTTGTCGTTATAACCTGAGGCTGGGCAAGAGACAACAATTTTTTCATCTCACTTACGGTTTCAGCATGAACCGGAGTAGTCGTACCCGACAATGTTCTCATAAACGTGTTGAATATCTGATTGTCCAAGTCAATCCTGTCCGTTACCACAACTATTATGGCATCGGCAAGTTCAGGTATATGTCTAATCTTTCTTGCCAGAAATACCATGGTAAGTGACTTGCCCGAGCCCTGTGTATGCCATACAACACCGCCTCTCGACAGGCTGTCCTTGCCATTTACAAGCCTGTGTATCGCCTTGTTTACTGCTCTGAACTGCTGGTATCTGCATATTTTCTTAAGTCTTATCCCTGAGTCCTTGTCAGTTTCATATAAAATAAAGTTTTGAAGTATATCCATGAGATTATTTTTCTCTAATAATCCCTGAAGAAATATATTCTGGTCAAAGTTCTCCGCATTTTCAATTTCCTCTATTTTAAAAGGATATGGATCCTTCCATTCGATGTAATGGATATAATCCGTGGTTATGGTACCGAGGTAGCCATGGTATTTATTCAATATGCCGGTAAAGAAATTTGTATAAAACAGCCTTGGGGCACCCTCCATGCTCTGATATTCCCTCTCATTCATATACCTTATTAACTGGGTATATGCCTCATATTTGCCTGCCTTTTCATCACTGCCTTTTTCAAGAAAAGGAGATTTGCATTCAAGTACAACCACTGGAATGCCATTAATAAATATGACAATATCAGGGATAGCCTTTTCATTAGGTCCCTGCACTTTAAACTGCCTCGTCACAAGGAATTCATTATTATCTATGTCATCCCAGTCAATGAATTTTACTGTATGATATTTTTTAAGCCCGCTTCTGTCGACATCCTGCTTCAATGAATAGTTTAGGTTTACTATTGCATCATATATCTTTTCATTAATCTCAAGGAGGCTTGCGCCAAGATTCTCAGGCCTTGAAAGGTATCTTATCGCTTTATTTATATTGCTCTCGTCCATCCATGGATTAATCCTCTTTAGCGATCTTTTCAACCTTTTGACAAGTATGACTTCAGTATATGTATCCCTTTCTCCCTTTTCAGGAGTAAGTTCGTTTCCATGGATAAATTTAAAACCGAGTTTCTTTAGATATTCTATAGCCGGCAGTTCAACAAGGGTCTCTTCGTTACCAAGGTACGGCATATATCACACCTTCTTTGGAATTTGCCTTTTATCATTCAATAAATAATATCTGCTCTTGTTTTCACCAACAGGTACTATAATATTTTTGTTTCTTAAACTTTCAAATATTTTTCGCACTCCTGCAGGAGACAATCCTGTAATTTCTCTTGCTTTACTGCTGTTAATGCTTTTCTCCTTTTGCAAATATTCCAATATTGCTTTTTCATTTTTGTTGTTTCCTATATCATATTTCGCTATATTGCCATTATCTATCGCTACTTTGTCGCTACTTATCGCTACTTTATCGCTACTTATCGCTACTTTATCATTGCTTGTATTATATATTATCACTTTAAAAAACATGCCTGTTTCTATAAACTGAGGTTCTTTTAAGTTCATAGCACTGCATGAAGATATGATTCTTTTAATACCTGTGCCCCATTCCTCAATAAATCCTATCTCCTTAAAAAACCTTGCAATCACCTTATTCCTTATTTCAGATCTTCCCATCTTAATATCATCAACATCAAGTGTTTTAGGTAAAGAGCCCGGTGAAGTTATTTCTACCCTGTCATCAAATATTGCAAATTTTATGTCTGAACCTGATATGCTGTAATCTCTGTGGACAACAGCGTTCGCAATGGCTTCTCTTATAGCTACAATAGGGATATCATATTCATCAATCCTCTGCAGTCCTTTTATTTTGCCACGTTTCTTAATGTGCGTTTTCGCAAAAATTATCGCATTCTCAATCTGGTTATATAAAGGACCGTTAAATTCCTTTTGATCTATAAACTCTTCTGTATCATATCCTTTAAATCTTGCACATTTTATCCTTGCAAATTCAAAAATATTGTTCTTTGCCGCTAAAAGTCCCAAAGCCTTTGTTGGATATTTTTTATCGTTTTCTTCTTTTATCAACTTCATATTCAACAAGGCCTCTTCATTAAGTTCCCTCCTTGTATACTTGAAAAAATCATTCTTAAGTTTTTCTATATCCATATCAGACAGACTATATTCATAAATGCATTCCTCATCAAATGATATGTT
>CALCDS010000050.1 GCA_937900065.1 uncultured Clostridiaceae bacterium
ATAATAAAAAAGAGGCTTATGCCTTTTTGGGTTTAACCTCTATAATGGCTGATGAAACATCATCACATGATTTACAATATACCTTTATATTCAGTGCGCTTTTATAATCCAAGCTCTTGCTTGAATCAGATGACTGCATCTCTTTGGAAATATCAAAACAATTATTGCGAACGCCGCTTGACATAATTATATAAAGCATGTCACCTTCAGCACATATTGTTATATATACACTGCTGTAATTATTTTTGCAGGCATTATTTAATATCTCATCAAAACATTTATCTATACAATATAATAAATCGCCTATATCATCATTATCATCACAAAGCTTATTTAAAAAATCGAGATCTGCATCAAAATCAACAGTAATATTTGACTTACGTGCCTTTAATACATTGTTATACAAAAGCAGAGAGAGTGACGGGTTATTTATCTTAAATATGCTGCCAATCAATTCAAATTCGATCAACATTTCATTGATATATTCTTTTGCTTTATCCGATTTATTAAGTTGGAGGTAACCCCAAATCACCTGTATAAGATTAATAAAATCATGCCTCTGCTCTCTTAAATATCTTATTACTTCAGCATCATGGCAATCAGTTTGCAGTCCATTTTTACATTCCAAAAACATGCTGTCATCTTCTTTCCATCTGGATAAAGTAAAACCAACAACAATTCAAGAGCATATTATATCAAGATTACCTTCACATATTTTATTATAATACAAAAAAACACCTGCAAACACAAAATAGCTGGTTACAGATGTTTTTTTTGAATATTCTCAATCTATTGAGCCGCTTCCTGAGTGGGATGAATGCTTACCTGCTTTTTATCCCTGCCTTTTCTTTCAAACTTCACTATTCCATTTATTTTAGCATAAAGCGTATCATCACTGCCTATTCCTACATTAAGGCCCGGATGAATCTTCGTGCCGCGCTGCCTTACGAGAATATTGCCGGCAAGTACAAACTGACCGTCAGCCCTTTTTGTTCCTAATCTTTTGGATTCACTATCCCTGCCGTTTCTGGAACTTCCTACTCCCTTTTTATGAGCCATGTATAATCCACCTCCATTTCACAGAGTATGCCTAAAATTCATATATACTGTTTTAAATATCATAAAGAACCATCAGCTATTTTGTGCCGTATTAAAAATCACGCATTTATCTTTTCGATTTGAACCTTCGTATACGGTTGACGATGGCCCTGTTTCCTGCGATAATCCTTTTTGGCTTTATACTTGAAAACAATTACTTTCTTTTCCTTGCCCTGGGCAAGTACCTTTCCTGAAACGCTTGCTCCCTCTACAAAAGGTTTTCCTACCGAAAGCTTATCATCTGCAGATACTGCCAAAACATCCTTGAACTCAACTGAAGAATCATCTTCTGCCTCAAGTTTTTCAATATAGATGATATCCCCTTCTTGAACCTTGTATTGTTTGCCTCCAGTTGCTATTATTGCGTACATAAAAACACCTCCTCCACCAAGACTCGCCGTATCAGGCACGCATAGCGTTTAAACCCTTAACGTGCGGTTCACTTTGCAATTGTAGCATAATATATTCCATATGTCAATTAACGCATCAATGCGACACATCTATTATTACCTTGTCTATACTGCCATTTGCGCCATGTATTATCTCGTCGATTCTGCCGTCGATCTTTAATGTTTTGGATGATGCATTCAGCATGCCATTCCTTGCTGCATTGATCTCAACTTTTGTTCCTTCTTTTACCAGGTTCTCAAAATCAGATTTTGAAAAATCATCTGTAAGATATTTGATTTTGAAATCTCCATATTCAATATTTGACAGTCCGTCTATTATTATTTTTCGGTTATATTTAAGTTCAAGCTGCTTTATGATAAAATCATCGTTCTCATGTATATAATCCTCAATGATATCGCTCATCTCCACAAGCACTGCAGGCACATCGGTTTCCTTAAAAATAGATTCGATCTTCCTTAGTATTATCATGATAACGGTCTTTTCATCAGCTATCCTTCCGCTGCCCTCGCATACCGGACATTGTTTTTGCATTATAAAACTCAGCCTTTTGCCGACCTTTTTCCTGGTCATTTCAACCAGCCCAAGCTGTGTTATGCCAAGCACGCTGCTTTTGGTCCTGTCTTTTTTTAATTGATTTCTCAGCTCTTCAAGCAGCGCCATTTTCTGTCTCTCATCATCCATATCAATGAAATCGATTATTATTATGCCGCCTATGTCCCTTATCCTAAGCTGCCTTGCAATTTCTCTGACAGCTTCCATATTTATGTCCATTATCGTATCCTTAAAATTAGATGAGCCCGTATATTTTCCTGTGTTTACATCTATTGAAGTCAAAGCTTCGGTCTGATCGATTACTATATAGCCGCCTGATTTAAGCCAGACCTTTCTCGAAAGAGCCTTTTCAATCTCCTTTTCTAGTCCAAAGTATCCAAACATATCAGAACCCGAATCATAATATTCTAGCACTTTAAGTTGAGATGGTGAAAAAACGCCTATGAGTTCACGGGCCTTGTCATATGCATCCTTATCGTTTATGACGATTTTTACTGTGTCGCGGTTAAAAAGATCCCTTATTGTTCTGTAAACCATGTCAGCATCTTTATGCACCAGTCTCGGAGATTTTCCCTTTTGTGCTTCGCAGGCTATTTTCTCCCACAGCTTAACAAGAAAGCTTATATCTTCCTTAAGCTCATCTTCATGCTTTCCTTCGGCCTCAGTCCTCACGATAAGCCCCATTCCGTCCGGCTCAAGACTTGACGCCAATGCTTTGAGTCTTTCCCTTTCATCCGCATCCTCTATCCTTCTTGATATGCCTATATAATCGATTTTAGGCATAAGCACCATATACCTCCCTGGAAGAGTTATATGCGTGGTCACCCTGGCGCCCTTGTTCCCGGTAGGTTCCTTGGTCACCTGGACCATTATTTCGTCTCCCTGCTTGAGCACCTTGTTTATCATTATCTGGGATGAATTATCTCCAAAACCGTTCTCTTTATAATCGATTGCATCCTTGACATATAGAAAAGCATTTTTCTCAAAACCTATATTTACAAACGCAGCCTGTATGCCTGGAAGCACATTTTCGACAATACCTTTATATATGTTGCTGACCGTTCTTTCCTCGCTGCTCCTCTCTATATGCACTTCCGCAAACCCGTTTTCATCCATCACCGCAACCCTCGACTCATGCATGCCTGCATCGATATATATCTCATTCATTTTTAATCTCCCCTAAAGCCATAAATTTTTAAACTTTCCCGACTCTTCGGTATAGGTCTCTTTCTTTGTAATATCCCTTATCCGGCTATCTTTAAGCCCCATATAAAGCTGCATCGCATTGAAAAGCAGTTCAGGGTTTAAGTTGCTCCTGCTTCCGGCTTTTATGGTTGTTTCAATCACAGATATCGGTCCATCGTTTGATTTCAATCTGATGTCGTATATCATTGGTTTTATATCCACCAACTTTTCCCCTTTCTTGCTTTCCTTCATAACTTCGATTGAAGGCCGGTTTAAAAATGAATCTATAGATTTTTGGATTATGAGTTTGGGCTGTGGGTTTATGATTGTTATCTCATAGGATGCCGCATCCACCATCGACATCAGCGAAGGCAATTTTTCATCGATCCTTTTTACCCAGAGTATCCTTATATCATCAGGCAAAGATCTATTCACAGCTTCAGCTATGGAATTCTCATCCATCTCAAATTCAAGCATGAAATCCATATATTCTCCCTCACTTGCCGTACCGACAGATACAGGTGTTGCAAATGACATATCGGCATGCGGGTTGAAACCCTTGGAATATGATATCGGCACTTTGGATCGCCTTATGGCTCTCTGCATGCACCTCATAAGGTCAAGATGGGATATGAACTTTACCCCTTCACCCTTCTTTAACTTTGCTATATAGCGCGCCATCAAAGCACACCCCCTTGCCTTCAAAAGATGTCATCCCACAGCCTGTGCATCCCATCCTGCAATCCTTGGTGATCTTGCCCTCCATTGCCTTTTTGTGCTCATTTATCAAATATGCTTTGCTTACCCCTATATTTATATGGTCCCACGGGAGTATTTCATCATACTCTCTTTTTCGGTTTGCATAAAAGGCGGGATCGATTTTGTTTTTCTCAAAAGCTTTGATCCAAGAATCATAGTTGAAGTATTCGTCCCAGCCGTCAAATTTGCAGCCTGATTTCCATGCATCGATTAAAACTTTTGAAAGCCTCCTGTCACCCCTTGCAAAAACCGCTTCCAAAAAACTCACATGGGGTTCATGCGTGTTATACGATATATGCCTTTTCTTTATCTTGCCATTTAAAAAAAGCTGCTTTTCTTTAAGCATGTCTATCGTATCCTGCGGTTCCCATTGAAAAGGAGTAAATGGTTTCGGCACAAATGATGAAAGGCTCACCGTGACTTTCAGACCCCTCTTGCGCTTTTCCCTAGGTACGGTATAATATGCATCAGCCACCTTATATGCTAAATCGGCAATGCCTGCAATGTCTTCCAATGTTTCCGTGGGCAAACCTATCATAAAGTACAGTTTTATATTGCTCCATCCAGACTCAAAGGATGCAGTCACAGAATTTATAAGGTCATCTTCGGTAACACCCTTGTTTATAACATCCCTCATCCTCTGGGTACCTGCTTCAGGAGCAAATGTAAGGCCGGTCTTCCTGACTTTTTGTATTTCGTTTATCAAATCAACTGAGAATGAATCGATTCTAAGTGAAGGAAGCGATATGCCCACCTTATCCTTCTCATGCGCCTCAATCAGATCGGTCACCAGCCCTTTGATGTCGGAATAATCGCATATGCTCAGAGATGTCAGCGAAAGCTCATCATATCCCGTTGATTTTATAAGCTTTTCTGCATCATCTAAAAGTTTCTTTCGGCTTTTTTCCCTCACCGGCCTGTATACAAAACCGGCCTGGCAGAAACGGCAACCCCTGGTGCAGCCCCTGAACACTTCAAGCATTATCCTGTCATGCACTATATTCATGTATGGTACTATCATTTTTTCAGGAAAATACGAGTCATCCATATGCCTTATTATCCTCTTGGATATTGTTTCAGGACAGCCTTCATAAAGAGGATAAAACCTTTTTATCGTGCCGTCGTCTTTATATTCAACATCATAAAAAGAAGGTATGTAAACCCCCTTTATGCCAACAATGGATTTTAAAAACTCCATTCTTGAGAGGCCCTTTCCCTTCCATGATTTATATTTCTCAAGTATTTCAAATATAACGTCCTCGCCCTCACCCATCACAAATATGTCGGAAATTTCCCATAAGGGTTCCGGATTATATGCGCATGGTCCGCCGCAGATCACAAATGGATCACTCCTTTGCCTCTCTCTTGTTAAAATCGGTATGCCTGCCAAATCGAGCATGTTTATCATATTTGTATAGCTCATCTCATATTGAAGCGTAAAACCCACAAAATCAAAATCCTTGATTTCATCCCTTGATTCGAGAGCAAACAACTTTATATGATTTTGCCTCATAACCTCCTCCATATCGGGCCATGGAGCAAATACCCTTTCACACCATATATCATCCTTCTCATTCAGCATGCTGTAAAGTATCCTCATGCCAAGATGAGACATCCCGACTTCATACACATCAGGAAAACAGAATGCAAACCTTATATCGATCTTTCCAACGTCTTTATGTATGCTGTTTACTTCGTTTCCAATATAGCGCACAGGCTTCGATACTTTATATAAAAGCTCGTCGTTTAGATTCACGGCCATATCATCATCTCCTATTTAACCTTAATACATTGCTGCCCGAGGATTTAGAATTAAAGATTCTTTTATATTTTAACATACAATGAGGAAATGGGGCACTCCATAAAAAGCTGCTTTTATTTATATAATATTATCAAGCAATTTTCCAAGCGTAACATTTCCCGCATCCTGAACGATTCCATCGAACACCTGGGATTCTGTCAGGAATCCCTTCAGCTTCATGTCCTTCCCTATTACGATTATTATATGATATTTATCAAGATCAATGTGTTTTATAATATCATTGACATATGCATCTTCAAATGCGCATATGAACCCTGTTTCCATAATCCCACTTTCAATAAGCTTACTTTTTTTATTTATCATGTCTCTTATGATTGTAAGCACCATAGAGCTCTCCTCCTGTCTGGAAGAATAAAGCATAAAAAAAGGCATCACAAAAAAACTTATATTGAACTTTCCATATATAAGAAGCAATATGCCGGCTAAAAATATGCATATTGAAATTATTTTCCCGCTTAGTATGGCAAACCTGCTTGCCTTTTTAAACCCTATAAAATAATTGAGCACGGCTCTCAGTATTTTCCCGCCGTCGAGCGGAAAGCCGGGAAGCATATTGAACAAGAACAATACAATGTTTATAGACATCATTTCCGTATAATAGGGCACAGGCACTTTGAAATGTTTCAGAAGCAATAAAAAAATAGCTGTCGCTGCATTGAACATGGGACCAGCTATATTAATGACTATTTCCTTGTAAATTCCGACATAATCAAGGTTGTCTATCCTTGCCGTGCCTCCGAATGGAAAAAGTTCAATATCTTTTACCTTTATCTTTAAAATATAGGCTGACAATACATGGCAGAGTTCATGCAAAAACACAAATAAAAAGAGCAAGACCACATCCTTAAAATATCCTGCCGCAGTACAGACCAAAAAAAGCAGCACAAAATATTTGTTGATTTTGATCTTTGAGAAAGCTTTTTTTATATTTGGCAAAAAAATGACTCCCTTATAAAGATGCGCAATTTTAAATATAGGCTATGTTAAAGTATAACGATGCGATAGATTTTCCCACTTGCAATGGGCGGGTATTCTTTCGGTTTTCAGGCTGTGAACTAATCTTTCGCCTCGTTGAAACGCAGTAATGTTGATTTTTTGAGCAATCCAAGTGAGCAATGTGAGCACTTTTGCTAAGTTCTTGGCGAAATTGCCGAAGTGAATCCTAGAACTTTTGCTGACTTTGCAACGCGAGTTTGCAAAAGTTCTTGATGAACGAGACAATAAGCCTTAGAACTTA
>CALCDS010000051.1 GCA_937900065.1 uncultured Clostridiaceae bacterium
CAACTCTATGGAACTTTATGCCATTACCCTACAGTAATTTTACTCTAACCAAAAAAAATCTTGCATAGCCTTATACAACTTTTTAAATGCCATCTCAATGGAGACAACTATCTTTATCCTCCATACATTATGATTTTCCAAACCCAATGCCATTCTAATAACCGCAGCTTTGCAGCTAAAAACAGGCTCACAGGATTTGTTCATCCTTGCAACAGATGTTCTATCCTTTGTCTTATCATATACTATATTCCCTGATCGATTTATAAACTGCTCTATAATATCATGCTTTATATACTCTTCAGAAGATATTTCACGCATAGCATTTATTATAAGCTCATCAAGTTTTTAAAGTCTTTAACTTTAAGCCCATATAAAAAATTGTACACCTGTTTTTATCATTAACAAGCTCCACCGTCTTCCTGCGGTTTAAGGTTATCAAATTGTATGGCATACCAAGAAAACAGAGGCTCTTCCCTTATAGATGATGCAGACTTTATTGGTCCAACAGCTTCTTTGTACATTGTATAAGCATAATGCACAACTCTAATGTATTTCGTTTTATCTTTTAGTAATATATAGATAATTATAAATAAAATTATACAGCCACTTCACACGGCATTAGCCCTTTTAGCTTTGCATCGCCTGGTTTATCGGTTTATGTTTTTATCAAATTTTAATTTTAATCATATTATAATAGTTCTTTAGTAATATATCCACTAAATACCATATAAGCCAAAAGTTTGGTAATAAATCCGGCACTATCAACAACTATATCCTTAATATGGGCTCCCACTACTCAGTATAAAAATTCAAGGTGATTCTGATCTTTAGAGTTCACTAATTTAAAAAAGCTGCACCAAGGCAGCTTTTTTATAAATTTTACAGATTGAACAGCATATCGGCATATGTTGGAAGAGGCCATATCTTTGCGTCAACCATTGTTTCAAGACCATCCCCATACTGCCTTAGTATGCCCATATCTTTGAAAACCGTATCCCTGTAATACACTGCCTTATCATATGAACACTTATCAGACTCCTGGCCTTTTTCAATCGATGCTTCCAAGGATGATATCGCTTTATTGAATTTGGCTATGAACGATGAAATCTCCTTTAATATATCTTCCTCGGTCTCGGTATCTGCGCTCGGAACCGCGCTCTTTATTTCGTTTATCGAAGATGCAAGCTCCCGTGCATATTTTATGGACGCCGGAAGTATCTGGCGTTTTGCCATATCGATCATTGTTAGAGCTTCAATGTTTATCTGTTTTACATATCCTTCAAGTGCTATTTCATATCTTGACTCAAGCTCTTTTTTGCTGAATACTTTGGTTTTTTCAAATAATGCGATTGAATCCTTGCTTATCCAAGCTGGAATCGCCGCAACAGTCGAGCTGATATTGGGAAGCCCCCTTCTTTCAGCTTCCTTAATCCATTCCTTTGAGTATCCGTTTCCATTGAATATGATCCTTTTGTGCTTGTTTATTATATCTTTCAGAACGTTTTGAACTTCACTGTTTAACTCCTGCGCGCCTTCAAGCCTGTCAGCTATTTCGCTTAAGGATTCGGCAACTATTGTGTTCAATATTGTGTTTGGAAGTGCCACAGAGCTTGATGAAGGCACCATCCTGAATTCGAACTTATTGCCTGTGAATGCAAAGGGTGATGTCCTGTTCCTGTCCGTCAAATCTCTTGGAAGTGAAGGAAGTGTGGATACCCCTACCTTTAAGAATTCCCTTTTTCTAGGACTTGCGGTTTCGCCGTTTTCGATCTGCTTTAGTATCTCCGTAAGCTGGTCCCCTAAAAATATCGATACTATTGCAGGCGGCGCTTCATTTGCTCCAAGCCTGTGATCGTTCCCAGGTACGGCAACCGACAGCCTTACAAGCTTTGCATATTTATCGATTGCTTCTATTACCGAACATAAGAACACAAGAAACTGTGCATTCTTATATGGAGTCTTGCCCGGATTTAGCAAATTTTCACCTTCATCAGTGCTCATGGACCAGTTATTATGTTTCCCCGAACCATTCACGCCTGCAAAAGGCTTTTCATGAAGCAGACATGCAAGATGATGCCTGTTTGCAACCTTTCTCATTGTTTCCATCACAAGCTGGTTGTTATCGGT
>CALCDS010000052.1 GCA_937900065.1 uncultured Clostridiaceae bacterium
CCTGCAGATCGCTGCTCTCGATTAAACGGGCATCCGCAGAAATCTTGTCGCCTTCTTCCAATAAGATTATATCACCAATTACCAAATCCTCTGCCAGTATTTTTTGCTCTTTGCCATCACGAATAACACGGGCATATGAAGGCAGCATGCTTTTCAATGCCTCGGTTGCCTTGCTGGCACGATGCTCCTGCCAGAAGCTAAAGACGCCATTTATAATGTTCACCAGCCAAATCGCAACAGCTAATTCAGGCATGTCTGCAAAAAAGGCAATAATGCCTGCGATCCATAACAATATAGCCATCAAATTGATGAAGTTCTTTAGGAAATTAAGTATAAGTGATTCTTTCTTTTTTTCATCAATAACATTTTTCCCTTGTACTTTCTGCTTTTCCTCTGCTTGAGCCTGAGTGAGTCCCTTTGGGTCCACCCCCATTGCTTCATAAACCTTATTGACCGGAAGCTTATAAATATTTTCTTTTATAGCATCTAATTTTTCATTCTTGTCCATTTCAGCCAATCTTCTTTCTAAATAGTGTAAAAAAAATAAAGCTTTAATTTCTTAGTTTAGCCTTTGCACCATATTATAAATCTTTAACTGCTTGCTCCACAATCCCTGTTTTAAGTTGTTAATGATTTATAGCCTCTATAGGGAACTATGGAAGTATGAATTTCCATGGGGCTTGCAGTGCAGAACTGTTTTGCTTGATTTCTCTAATAGTATAACAATCGCCTTGGTATATATTGTCCCACTATTGGTTATATTTATCCATAAATGATCAGCCCGTATCCAATTTATTGGAAAAAATAAGGCAAAAATAAAGACATGCCGCAAAATAAAATGAATCCCATATCAAGGACATTTTAAGATGGCATGCCTTTATTTTTTAGTTTCGTTAAGTACGCTATAAGCGGCTCAATCCACTCACATATTGCTTAAAAACCTCAATGCCGGTCATTGAAATTTTTAACTGTCTGATACATCATTATAAGATTCGCTATAGGAGTATTTCCCACTATATTGTGTATAGTATTAAAAACAAAGCCTCCGCCTTTAGAAAAAATGCTTAATCTTTCCTTCACCTGTTTTTTCACTTGTTCAGGCGTACCGAAAGGAAGAGTCCTTTGAGTATCGACTCCTCCGCCCCAGAAAACTATTCTCTCTCCATATTTTTCTTTGAGCATTTTAGGATCCATACCTGCTGCAGAACATTGTACCGGATTTAATATATCCACTCCTGCATCTATCATATCATCTATAAGATTTACGATTGAGCCGCAGCTGTGGTAGAACGTTTTCCATTTGGTATTCTTGTGCACCCAATCATTGAGCCTTTTCTGATATGGCTTATAGAGCTTTCTATATAATTCAAGCGAAATGAGTTCTCCATTTTGAGCTCCAAAATCAGTGCCGCTCATTTGAATTACCTGTATTCTGTCCCCCACTGCCTGTCTGTAGAGTTCTAGGTTCTTTATAGCTACTTCAGCCTGCATTTCAAACACTTCTTTAATATAATCCGGATACAATATATGGGCTACAAGCCAGTCTTCAATATTTCTGATTCCCCTTACCTTTTTCAGAAAATGTCCTGGTATTGTGGCGACGTCCCCAAATCCACCTTTGCCAAAGTTTCCAATGATCGCATATTCGGTTTCCTTATACAATTTTTCTGACTCGGCCTCAAAATATTTCAGTGTATCGTCGCTGTATACTGAAAACTGGTCCTTATAATCCCTTCTTGGATCCAAATCATTTTCATCCATGGGTCCGACCCTGCTGATGCTGTCAAAAAAGTACCCTCCCTTTGGCAGCTTCATACTGTACTCGCATGACCTGTCACCTTGAGGATATGCAAGAGTATTGCCGTCTTCATCTATGTCATATTCAAAGCCGCCTGCCATGAGAGTCGGCGTTCCGTCGGGCATTTTCCATGGTTTCCACTTCTCGTTCTTTACTCCCATAAAGTTCATTGGGTCCCAGAGCCCTATGACATCGACACCTATAGCTTGTCTTAGGTCCTCATCCACATCGCCTAAAATTTGAAAAGGTTCAATGACCGTGATAGGCTTATCTTTTAGATTCAAAGCTTTTCTCAATACTCACATTTTAGCATGACAGATAGCATTTGCAAAAATATTTTAAATGTGCTCTCGGAATTTGACGGAGGAGAAGCTTATCCCTAGATGAAACCAGGCAAGCTATAAACGGCCATGTTTTTTTAGGCAACGGTCAAACGATTTATTACTCCATGTAAGAAAAACTCTTCTCGATTTTTTTAAAAGCCAGAACTATGGCT
>CALCDS010000053.1 GCA_937900065.1 uncultured Clostridiaceae bacterium
TTTGAGCTTATCAGCAAGAGAGTGGATTGGCAGAGCATATACAATGATTGCAGCTTTTTGGATGAAGCCATAAATTTGAACAGGAACCAAAAATCGAAAGCAGCATCTCTTGTTGAGGCTTACAATGATTGGATAAACCTTGATATATCTGAAGATGACATTTCAGGATTGGAAAAGGTTGTTCAATTCATGGGTTCTGTTTCACAAAATGTGAAGACATCTCTTTTTGAAAGCCTAAAGAGTGTATCAAGCGATATATATATTGAATTGATATCTGAGAAAAAGCAGGATGTCAATCTTTTTATGCTGTGCCATATAAGTGATGAACAAAATGTTTCAGATGTATTGAGAAAATTTGGATTCGTAAAGGCTGACCTCAAGCTTTCCCTTCCTCCGGCAGACGAAGTTAAAGAGGAGCTTAGGCGCATAAAAGAGCTTGATTCCGAATATGAAGTTCTGCTTGAAAAGGCAGGAGGGCTTTCAAAAAATATTTGTGACTTAGAAAAGGCTTTTGATTACATTTCCTGCAAGGTTGACAAAGAGAGAGCAATTTCAAATCTGATAAAGACAAGCAAGGCGTTTATTCTTGAAGGGTGGATAACCGAAGAAGACGGACCGAAACTTGAGGATATTTTGGAGAAGAGGTTTGATGACATATATGTGGGGTTTGAGGATCCCAAGGAAAACGAATCTCCTCCAATCGTGCTCAAGAACAATCCGCTTGTAGAACCTTTTGAAATGATAACATCCATGTATGCTCTCCCAAAGCCTGATGAAGTGGATCCCACGCCGATTCTGACGCCATTTTACATTGTATTTTTCGGGATGATGATGGGCGATGTAGGATATGGGCTTTTGATGCTTGCAATCTCAATATTTGCATTGAAGTTCCTTGATATTAAAGATGAGACTAAAAAACTTGTAAAAATAATATTATATTGCAGCATACCTACTATAATATTTGGATTTTTGTTTGGAGGATTTTTCGGAAATGCAATACCAATGAAACCATTGTGGGTAAATCCGGTAGATAAGCCTATGGATGTGCTTTATGTGTCCATGGCAATGGGAATTGTGCATCTGTTTACAGGGTTGGGAGTTAAAGCTTACTGGCTTATCAAAAACGGAAAAGTGATGGATGCTGTTTTCGATGTATTCTTCTGGTACGCACTTCTTAGCGGGCTGATATGGATGCTGGTATCAAGCATGGCATCCTTGCCTGGAGGCAACATTGCAAAATACGTAGCGATTGCAGGCGCAATAGGGCTTTTGCTGACACAGGGAAGAAGCAATGCCTCTTTAGCCGGAAAGATATTTGGAGGAATATACGGGCTATATGGTGTTACGTCATATATAGGAGATGTTTTGTCATATTCAAGGCTTTTGGCATTAGGCCTTGCGACCAGCCTTATTGGAACATCCTTCAATCTTTTGATAAAACTTTTAGGAAAAGGTGCTTTCGGTTATGTGTTTGGAGTTGTGATATTTATCTGTGGACATACATTTAACTTTTTAATAGGAATGCTTGGAACATTTGTTCATACATGCAGGCTTGAATACCTTGAGTTTTTTGGTAAATTCTATGAAGGTGGAGGCGAAGCATTTGCCCCGCTTAAATTAAAAACAAAATTTGTAAAGGTTAATACGGAAAAATAGGGAGGAATATAAATGAATACTGCTAATTATTCGACATTTATTGAATTTTTAAAGCAATATGGTGGCCCGATACTAACTTTGCTTGGTGCAGCGCTTGCAGCCGGTATGTCCGGTATGGGCTCTGCCAAGGGTGTAGGCATTGTCGGTGAGGCTGCTGCAGGTTTGATGACGGAAGAGCCTGAAAAGTTCGGTAAATCATTGATACTCCAGGTTGTGCCTGGTACTCAGGGTTTTTATGGTTTTATAACGGCTTTGATTGTACTATCGAGGGTTAATTTGTTAACCGGAAATATAATGGATATACCTTTGCAAACAGGGTTCCAGCTTTTCATGGGCTGTCTGCCTGTAGCCCTGGTTGAGTTCTATTCTGCAATAGCCCAGGGTAAGGCTGCAGCAGCAGGTATACAGATACTGGCTAAAAAGCCTGAAAAGTTTTTCGATGGTGTTATATATGCTGTAATGGTTGAGACATATGCAGTTGTTGCCCTTATTACATCAATCCTTATAATAGTCAATATAAAGCTATAGGGGAGTGGCGCAGATGGCCGGAATTGAAAAACTTAAAAACAGGATAATGAAAGATGAAGAGGAAAAGGCAAAGCAGACTGAAAACGATGCAAACCTTAAAGCCCGGGATATGATAAAGAAAGCCAGTGAAAAGGCTCAAGCGATGATTGAGGATGCGGAGATAAAAGGCTTAAAGATGGGTGAGGACAGAAAAGGCAGGATCATTTCCAGCGCTAAACTTGAAGCAAGGAATATGAAGCTTGCCCAGAAGCAGGAAACCATCGATAGAATCCTAAAACTGGCTGGTGATGCCATAAAGTCGATGGATAAGGATGAGTACACTTCATTTTTGGAAAAGCTTTTGTTAAACAATATTGAAACCGGGGATGAGGAAATAGTATTTTCAAAGCATGATATAGAGAGGATTGACACCAGGTTTGTAGAGGGATTGAATCAAAAGCTATTATCCCAGGGTAAACCAGGCAAGTTGAAGTTAAGCAATGAGTTAGGCGATATACAATCAGGATTCCTGTTGATAAAAGGTGGAGTGGAAATAAACTGTTCAATAGATTCACAGATAAAGGCGCTGAGGGACAGCATGGAAGGCGAGCTTGCAAGCTTGCTTTTCGAAGATGAAAAATAATATGGGTCTGGCTATTATTCAATGGCTTTGACCACAAGAGGGATGTCCTCTTTTGATAGAGAGGAGGTATAGCGATGGATTATACTATTTTTGCAAGCTGCATAGGCCGTATAAAATCCCTGGAAAATAAAATGCTTGACAGGGCAAAGATAGAATCACTTGTAGAAGCTAAAGATTTTGAATCTGCGATAAGATTGCTGCAGGATACAAGGTATGGCACATATATCGGATCATCATATGAGGAAGGTTTAAAGGCTGCACTTTCAGATTTGTATTCTGAAATGTATAAGGCATGTCCTGTTAGGGAGGTCGTTGATATACTGTCCGTCCGTTATGACGGCCATAATATCAAATGCCTTATAAAATCCAGGTTTGCCGGATTTGAACCTGATAAGCTGCTGATCGGTGCAGGGACGATTGAGCCGTATAAGCTAAAAGATATGATATTTGAGGATGATCTGCGCGATATGCCGAAACCGATCAGGCCTTATGTTGAAGAAG
>CALCDS010000054.1 GCA_937900065.1 uncultured Clostridiaceae bacterium
CTTGATGATTTTAAACTGATAGACTTTGACCTTATCTATAACGCGATTAACTAAAAAGGGGAGGGTTTTATGCCGGAAATATATGATGTTGTGATAATAGGCGGAGGGCCTGCCGGGTTATCTGCCGGGCTTTACGGTTCAAGGGCGCGGCTTGATACTCTTATAATTGAAAAATCAAAATACGGCGGCCAGACGACTACCACATCAGAACTTGAAAACTATCCAGGCTCGATTCCAAATTGCACCGGCCCTTCATTGAGTCAAAGGATGAAAGAGCAGGCTGCAAGCTTTGGTACTAAATTTGTAAAAGATGAAGTGGCATCGATCGATGCATCCTCTGATATCAGGATAGTGAAATGCAAAGATGAGCAATATCATGCCAGGACCGTTATAATTGCAAGCGGTGCCGAACCCGCAATGGCAGGTTTTAAAGGTGAGTCCGAATTCAGGGGAAGAGGAGTATCGTATTGCGCTACATGCGATGCCGACTTTTTTACAGATCTTGATGTAGCCCTTATAGGAGGAGGCGATTCGGCATTGACCGAAGCGCTTTATCTAACAAAGTTCGTAAATAAGCTTACCATTGTTCACAGAAGGGATGCGTTTAGAGGAACGAAATCATTGCAGGAGAGGGTATTTGATAATCCAAAAATAGATATAGCATGGAACAGCATACCTGTCGGGATAGTCGGAGATGAAATAGTGGAGGGGCTTAAGATAAAGAACAAACTGACAGGCGAGGTAACGACGCTAAATGTAAATGGAGTGTTTGTATTTGTAGGATTAAATCCCCTGTCCGATTTCCTCAAGGGTTTTGTGGATATGGATGAGAAAGGCTATATATTGACCGATGATGAGATGAAAACGAACATACCCGGGGTATTTGCGGCAGGTGATGTAAGGCAAAAAACTCTAAGGCAGGTCGTAACTGCGGCTTCCGATGGAGCTGTTGCTGCAACCTCTGCTGAAAGATACATAGCCAGCAAGTTTGGAGAATAAAAGAATCAGTTGGAACATATTTAAGGATCAAATTTATTAAAGAATGTTGTTGATTTTTGAACAAATCCGAGTAAGCGATGTGAGCACTTTTGCTAAGTTCTTGGCGAAATTGCCGAAGCGAATCTTAGAACTTTTGCTGTTTGAACGAAGTGAGTTGCAAAAGTTCTTGATAAGCAAGAGCAATGAGCCTTAGAACTTAAAAAGTGTGAACAAGATGTGGATGTTCAAAAATCAATATGAAGTTTAAAAATCAAAGCTTAATTATGTTTTTTAAATAGTAAAAGGGAGGTATTGAAATGATCGAGGTAAACAAGGAAAATTTTGAAACTGAAGTTATCAATTACAAGGAGATGCCTGTATTTGTTGATTTTTGGGGTGACAAATGTGAAGTCTGCAAAGCATTGATGCCTGATGTGCATAGGTTGGAGGAAAAGTACAAAAGCAGGATAAAGTTTTGCAGCCTGAATACAAGCAAAAACAGGAGGCTTGCCATAAGTCAGAGGGTTTTAGGATTACCTACCATGATAATTTATAAAAACGGCGAAAAGGTTGAAACATTGACCCCTGATAAAGTAACGGTCGAGTCAATAGAAGAGATGCTCAAGAAATATATATAAAGCGTTTAAAATTTTAAAGCAATATGGACTTTTAACAGAATCTAAATTTAAAGGAGGTGAATGCCTTGCGTTTGGAGATTGGAAACATATTTATTAAAGATGTTGAGTTTGGACCTGAGACAAAAGTCAAAGAGGGAGTATTGTATGTCAATAAACAGGAATTGATGAGCTTTATAGGGGGGGATGAAAGGTTAAAATCCATAAATATAGATATTGCAAAGCCGGGAGAAGAGACAAGGATCCTGCCTGTAAAGGATGTCATTGAACCAAGGGTAAAAGTTGAGGGATCAGGAGGAATTTTTCCGGGCTTTATCAGCAAAGTCGATATGGTTGGACAAGGCAGGACCAATGTGCTAAAGGGTGCTGCCGTAGTTACCACAGGAAAGATAGTAGGTTTTCAGGAAGGCATAATCGATATGAGCGGGGAGGGCGCGAAATATACGCCTTTTTCAAAGACATTCAATATCGTTATATCGTGTGAGCCGCAGGATGGTGTAAAACAGCATGAGCATGAGGAAGCCGTGAGAATGGTCGGCTTCAAGGCTGCCGCTTTTCTCGGCATGGCAGGCAAGGATGTAAAACCTGATGAGGTCAAGGTGTTTGAAACATTGCCGCTGGGAGAGCAGGTTAAAAAATATCCTGCACTTCCAAAGGTTGTATATATTTATATGCTGCAAAGCCAGGGATTGCTCCATGACACCTATGTTTACGGCGTGGATGCAAAAAAAATACTTCCCACATTCGTATATCCTACCGAAGTATTCGACGGCGCAATAGTGAGCGGGAACTGTGTTTCAGCCTGCGACAAGAATCCGACATATGTGCATCAGAACCATCCTATAATAGAAGACCTCTACTCTAAGGATGGAAAGGATTACAACTTTTTAGGATGCATAATAACAAATGAAAATGTTTATCTGGCCGATAAGGAAAGGTCATCCAATTACACTGCAAAGCTTGCTGAATTCATAGGCGCAGATGCGGCCATAGTTTCCGAAGAAGGTTTCGGCAATCCTGATGCCGATCTTGTAATGAACTGCAACAAGCTTGAGGCTAAGGGCATAAAAACAGTGCTTGTGACCGATGAATATGCTGGAAGGGATGGAAGTTCCCAGTCCTTGGCAGATTCCACTTCAAAGGGTGATGCGGTCGTAACCGCCGGAAACGCAAATGAACTTGTCAACCTGCCTCCGATGAAAAAAGTGATAGGTTATCCTGAAGTTGCCAATGTAATAGCCGGAGGTTTTTCAGGAGCCTTGCATGACGACGGTTCGATCACGGCAGAGCTTCAGGTGATAACGGGTTCAACAAGCGAAGTTGGATTTGACAATTTATCGGCAAAGGGTTTTTAAAATGATGCGTTATAATGTTGGTTTTTTGAGCAATCCGAGTGAGCGATGTGAGCACTTTTGATAAGTTCTTGGCGAAATTGCCGAAGTGAATCCTAGAACTTTTGCTTGTCTGAGCAAAGCGAGTTGCAAAAGTTCTTGATGAACGAGGAAATAGAGCCTTAGAACTTATAAAGTGTGAACGGGCGAACAGGATGCTCAAAATCAACATCTTTAATTTGATTACATTTGTGAGGTGAATGAAATGTTGCTAAAGGATAAAAAAGTCATAGCAATTGGAGACAGAGACGGAATACCTGGTCCTGCAATCGAGGCTGTTGCAAAAAGTGCGGGAGCAGATGTGGTATTTGCATCGACGGAGTGCTTTGTTTGAACTGCCGCCGGAGCAATGGATCTGGAGATCCAGCAAAGGGTTAAGGATTTAACCGAAAAATATGGTGCTGAAAACGTGGTTGTTTTGCTTGGAGGATCTGAAGCGGAAGCATCAGGTCTGTCGGCGGAGACAGTAACTGCGGGTGATCCGACATATGCAGGTCCCCTGGCAGGAGTTAGTTTAGGACTTAAGGTATATCATGTACTGGAACCTGAAGTCAAGAAAGAATATGATCCTGCAGTATATGACGAGCAGTGCAGCATGATGGAAATGGTGCTTGATGTAGATGCGATCATAAAGGAAGTAAAGACAATAAGGGACCAGTATTCCAAGTTCTAGAAACAAAAATTATTTTTACTATAATTTTTCTGCAAGGTTCTGTTAAAGTAGAATGCTGATTTTTTGAGCAATCCGAGTGAGCGATGTGAGTACTTTTGATAAGTTCTTGGCGAAAGTGCCGAAGCGAATCTTAGAACTTTTGCTGATTTTGCGAAGTGAGTTGCAAAAGTTCTTGATGAGCGAGGGAATGGAGCCTTAGAACTTAAAAAGTGCGAACAGGCGAGCGAGATGCTCAAAAAATCAACACATTTTTAATGGAGCTTTCTGTAAATAAAAACTCCGAAAGGGGGGATATGAATGATTCGCGTAGTTCATTATTTGAACCAGTTTTTTGGACAGATAGGCGGCGAAGACAAGGCAGATACAAAGCCTTTAGTAAGGGAGGGCGTAGTAGGCCCTGGAATGGCTTTTAAAATGGCCTTAAAAGGCCAAGCTGAAATCGTGGCTACGGTAATCTGCGGTGATTCATACTTCAATGAAAACATAGAAAAGGCCAAAGCGGATATAATTGCGATGGTTAAAAAATACAACCCGGATTTGTTCATAGCAGGACCGGCTTTCAATGCCGGAAGATACGGCGTGGCATGCGGTGCGATCGCTAAAGCGGTCAAGGAAGGTTTGGGTATCCCTGTTGTTACAGGCATGTATATAGAAAATCCTGGGGCAGATATGTTCAGGAAAGATATATATATCGTTTCAACCAAAAACAATGCTGCCGGGATGAGAAATGCTGTGCCTGTCATGGCAAAGCTTGCGCTTAAACTGGCAAAGGGCGAGGAAATAGGTTCGCCTGATGAAGAAGGCTATATTGAGAGAGGAATACGCAGGAATTATTTTTCTGAAGAGAGAGGCTCTATGAGAGCCGTTAATATGCTCGTAAAAAAATTAAAGGGTGAGGAATTTACCACTGAATATCCCATGCCTACATTTGACAGGGTGGACCCGAATCCTCCTGTGGATGATATGGCCCATGCCGTAGTTGCATTGGTCACATCCGGAGGTATCGTTCCAAAGGGAAACCCGGACAGGATAGAATCTTCATCAGCAAGTAAATTTGGAAAGTACTGCATAAAGGGCAAGCTTGATCTTACTGAGAAAGAGTTCCAGACCGCCCATGGCGGTTATGACCCTGTATACGCGAACAGCGATGCCGACAGGGTATTGCCTGTTGATGCCATGAGAGAGCTTGAAAGAGAAGGGGTAATCGGTAAGCTTTACGATTATTACTATGCCACGGTCGGAAACGGCACATCGGTCGCAAATGCCAAAAAGTACGGCGCAGCGATTGCCTCCGAGCTTAAGGATGCGGGCGTGGATGCGGTCATACTGACATCTACATGAGGCACCTGTACTCGTTGCGGTGCAACGATGGTAAAGGAAATCGAAAGGGCGGGCCTTCCTGTAGTCCACATGTGCACAGTGGTTCCTATTTCATTGACTGTGGGAGCAAACAGAATCGTTCCGACAGTTGCAATCCCTCACCCACTAGGAAATCCATCACTCTCGCATGAGGATGAATTCAATCTGAGGAAAAAACTTGTGCTGAAAGCTATAAAGGCATTGCAGACAAAGGTTGATGGCCAGACCGTATTTGAAAATTGATTGAAATAAATTGCAAGTTAAAATATGATTACCCGGTATGTTCCATTTAAAAAGGGGGTGGTGGCTGCACCGCCCCCTTTTTAGGAGCTTAAAAAGTGCGAATGGGCGAACGGGATGCTCCAAAATCAACATACAGTTTAGCATAGCCAAAACTCAAAGTGTGTTTAAAATATCCAGAAAGCTAAATAAAGCGGAG
>CALCDS010000055.1 GCA_937900065.1 uncultured Clostridiaceae bacterium
AATGGGTGTATTTAATAAAACAACCGGACCGATAAAATTTTCGGATTCCATTAATAAATATGCGGATAATAAAATCATGAGTAACAAATATTTTTGCAGGGTGATGTAAAAATGGACTTAAACAGCAGATGCAGACAAATCATATGCGACCTTATGAAAACAGAAGTTCCTGTTACTGTTTGGGAACTGTCTTTCAAGTATAAAGTGAGCAAAAGGACTATTTACAATGATTTGAAAGATATTGAAAAATGGCTTGCCGAGAGAAACATACAGATTTCTTCAAGGCCCAATGCAGGTATAATATTGAATCATGATGCCGATTTATCTGCCATAAAAAGGGATCTATCCTGCATAGAGCCTTATTTTACGCCTCTGTCACATGAAGACAGGGTAAAGAAAACAATAGCATATATTTTTATAAACCATGACCATGTGAAAATTGCAGATGTATGCAATGAAGTTGGAATGAGCAAATCCACTTTTTATAAGGACTTATCCGATATAAAACTTTGGTTTGAAAGATATGATCTTGAGGTTGCCGCAATTCAGAAAAAGGGCATTTTTATAAACGGCAGTGAGATGAACATGAGGGAAGCAAGAGCCAATTTTCTTATGGAAAATCTTGATGAATATCAGATATTGAGCCTTATTAGAGGCGCTAAAGAAAGGGCATCGATCATAAAAGATGAAAAAGATGCCATAACAATCAATTTCTTCAATGAGTATTTTAAGGGAATCGACCTTTGCAATATTGCTGAAATCATGGATATGGCACAGGATCTGATGGGGTTAAAATTTGATGATAAAGCCTATATTGCACTTATGCTTCATACGGCAATAGCTGTCAAAAGAATAAATGACAATGACTGCATATCTGCTGATGATATCAAATTGAAAAATTTAAAAAACAGCATCGAGTTTAACATAGCAAGAATAATTGCAAGCAGATTAGAAAAGCATTTCAATATATCTGTTTCCAAACCCGAAATCGGTTATATAGCTCTTCATTTGATGAGCAGCAGGGCAAGGCATATAGAGAGCACTGAAGATGCGGATCAAAGTATGGATAAAGTAGAGGAGGGCATGCTTGATTTTATAACAGATGCTGTTGAAAAATTTGAGAGCTTGTTAAACGTGAATCTGCAAAACGATATGGAGCTGCAGCACGGATTGCTGTCCCATCTTGTAGGCATGTATAAAAGGTACAGTCTCGGCGTACAGCAGGCCAATCCTCTGAAGGATGAAATAATGAAACAGTTTCCGCTTATTTTCAGTATTGCAAAGAATATATTTACCGGTTTCGGGCAGAGATTCCATATTGAAATCGATGAAGATGAAATCGGTTATATAACGATGTATTTTGCAGCAGCTGTTGAAAGGGCCAGTAATAAAAAAATAAAAAGAGTTTATGCCGTATGCCCTACAGGTGTCGGCGGTGCACAGCTTCTTATGGCAAATTTAAAAAGCAAGTTTCCCAATATACGGGTTATAAAATGCATGTCCATGATTGATGCTGAAACCATAGATAATGCCAAAGCCGATGCAATCATATCCACAGTAGAACTAAACAACAAAAATATTCCTGTAATTGTGGTAAGCCCTTTTATTCTTGAAAAAGATATGGAGAAGATAACAGATGTGCTTTCAGTAAGGAGCGAGCACCAATCCTATGATTTTTCCCTGGGCAAAATTTACGGACAGGATATTTCAGGTTTCATATCAATGATTTCAGATGCGGCAATATTTATTGAGAAGGTGGTAAGGGTGCTTGGCATATCGATAAGCAACGAAACATACATGGGGCTTGTTATCCACATTTTGCTTCAGATTTGCAGGGGAGAGCATTCAAGCATACCGCTAAGCATGAACGCATACAAAGAGGATCATGTAAGTTATGAAATAAGAAAAGCTTTTAAAGATTTGGAGGCAAAATATAAATTCAAAGTTTCGGATTATGATGTATTTGCAGTTCGAAGCTATCTTATTGGAAAGGAATCTAATGCAGATGAATGAGCACAAACTTTTGTTAAAAGGTGGAAGGGTTATAGACAGTTCAAGAGATTTGAATGGATATTTTGATGTTTTAATCATTGATGGCCGCATAGATAAAGTGGAAAAGGACATGGGACAGTGCTTAACCGATGAGATTTTAGATGTATCCGGAATGTATGTTGTCCCTGGGCTTATAGATATGCATACTCATGTGTACCCTAAAGAAACAAATCTCGGTATATTCCCTGATTCCATAGGCGTGGACATGGGAGTTCATACTGTTGTTGACGCCGGAAGTGCAGGCGCTTTAAACTTCGAGAATTTTAGGGACAACGTGATAAAAAAGGCCAAAACAGAGGTATATGAATTTTTAAATATATCAAAATACGGTTTGAAATATGGAAAAGGAGAGTTGTCAGACCTTAAAAATCTGGATTTCAATTTGAACAGGCAAGTCATTGCAAAAAACCGTGAATATATAAAGGGGATAAAGGCAAGAGCCAGCGCAAGCGTGGTGGGCGAAATGGGTATCACGCCCATTAAAATGGCAAAGGATTTTGCTAAAGAGATGGGCCTTCCATTGATGGTTCATATAGGAAACGCTCCTCCAAGATTAGGCGAGGTTCTTGATATATTGGAAAAAGGGGACATAGTGACCCACATATATCATGGAAAACCGGGAGGCCTATTCAACCCTGACGGCACCGTCTTAAAAGAAGCAGCAGATGCCTATGGGAGAGGCGTCATATTCGATGTGGGCCACGGGAATGCAAGCTTTAGTTTCAATGTTGCTGAAAAGGCAATAAAGATGGGGTACAAGCCTATTACAATAAGCACGGATCTGCACATAAGAAATGTTAATACTTCTGTCAGAAGCCTTCTTCTTACAATGTCAAAGCTTTTATCCCTTGGACTTGAAGCTGAGTATGTGTTAAGATGCGTCACTGTCAATCCTGCAAAGATATTGAAGCTTGACAAAAGCATCACTCCGGGGAATAAGGCGGATATTGCGGTTTTGAAGATTGAAGAGGATCCGATCGAGGTCCAGGATTCAGATAAGTTTACAAGGATTCTGCAAAGTCATTTTGATATGAAATATATGATCAACACAAAGAATGTAACAAAATTCTAACTAATAACTGGTAGCGGGGGTATTAAATAATGGATTATGGTTTCATAAACAATATTGTTAAAGAAAAGGGTTTGAGCATGTATGGTTTCAGCAATGAAGAAATAAAGTTGGTGTCTGATTGCTGCAATGAGGTGTTGAATTTTTGCAAAGACAACAAGGTTGAATTTGATGAGACTGCAGCGACTGTTTTTATAGCCCATCTTACGACCCTGTATGAAAGGGTCAAGAAAAACGATTTTGCAAGCATAAACAGCGATATATTTGACCAGATAGGTGATGAATTGTTTGACATGGCCGAGAAGGTGACCGCTATAATAAAAAAATATTATAAGCATGACATAACAAAGGATGAAATATTTCTCATAGCTTCACACATAGGAGCCATGAAAGAAAGGCTCAAGGAAGGAGGTGACACAAAATGAAGGAAATTAAAGTCGTGATAGGCCACAGAATGGGAAAGGGCAACAATGTGGCCAAAGGCGTTCAAAAAGCATCCGGAAAAGCGATAGTGATTCCGGGAATGGGCGCAGATATGAAGCTTGGCGACGTGATGCATGAACAGAATGCCGATATAGGCATAAGTTTTTGCGGCGGAGGCGGAGGCGGCGCTCTGGCAGCCCACAATAAATACGGTTATAAGGCCATATATGACCTGCGCTCCATAGACAGCGGAGTTGCAGCGATCAAGAAGGGTTACAAAGTATTGGGCTTCAGCTTTTTGGATGTGGAAGATTTAGGCTACAGGATAGTGGAAGCCTATAAAAAGTCGGGGCCTGATAAAAATGAATGAGGAGCTTCTAAAAGAAAAGACTCTGTCCCTGACGATAAGTTCAGAAGGCAAAACCATGGAAGAACTATATAATTCGATATTGCTGAAATTGAGGAAAGAGGTATATGCAAAAGCGGGAGGATATTTGATTCAAATGGTCCCGCTAAGTTTTGTAGTAAAAGATTATCATACTGAGGAAAAAATAGAAAAGTTTCTATTGCTTTTTCTTCCTAAAAAAAGAATAAAATATTTTTTAACAGCTGAAATTACTGTCAAAGTCAAGATTTTGAACAGTATCAGATAAGGGGGGTACAACATGATTGATCTGATTATCAAATCAGTTATTGTAGGAGCACTGGCCGGCGCAGGCGTAGCAGGCGGAGCTGCAAGGATGTTCAGCGCGCCGGAAATACAGGGCATGGGTGCTTTTAGAACGCTTGGAGAAATGGATGCCTGCAAAGGCGATCCTATAGCGCATTTTACATTCGGACTAGGGTTTGTTTTCAGTTCCGCGGCTTCCACGGTCGGCACAGGTTCTCTAAGTTCGGATGTTCTTCACCGCATAGTTCCAAACTGGTCGGCTTCGCTGGTATTAGCCAGAGACAATAAAAAAGAAAGCATTGCCAAACCTTTCGATATGGCAATAGCAGGTGCAATTGTAGGCGCGGTTGTAGTTACATTCTTGAATACTCTTGCAAGCAGCATACCAAAGGGAATGTCCGTGATAGCGGAAAAAGTTGTAACACCGGCTGCCGACATGATTATAATGCCTGTAATGCCTGTGGCGTTCTGGCTGGCCGGACTTAATGCTGGAAAATGGCAAGGGATACTGGCTACGATATTTGGAGGGCTTGCACAATATATAATGGGCAATGCGACTCCCGGATGCGTGCTTGGGATACTCGCAGGTCAATCTGTGGAAGATTCAGGTCTTTCGAGCAAAAGAAGCATCGCATTTATATCATTCATCAGTATCATGTTTTTGTTGATTGCGTACTTCAGGGGACTTATAAAATTCTAATTTAGGAAAGGAGAGATAACCATGGCTGAAAACAATTTAAGTCAAACCATTGATGAAAAAGTTGATTTTAGAGATAAAGCTAACAATTTTTTAATGAAAGATAACGCATTGATTGTCTTTATGATGCTGGCATGCGCCGGAGCTTTTGCAGGGACCCATATTTTCCTGAAATATCATACAGGCAGTTTCAGCACGACTTCGGTAACGGTTATGCTGAAAGGTGCATTGGATAAGGAAAATTATTCCGCACTTTTAGGTTTCACGGGAGGATTCCTCCTGGCAAGGATACTTGAAGGACCGCTGGTCGGGATACTTGACATAGGCGGTTCGATAATGACCGGTGTTGCAACAGGGCTGCCCGCATTATTCCTCTCCATGGGATATAATATCGTGCTTGACAATTTCCTGCTTTCAATACTGGTGGGAGCATGCATTGGATTTGTTTTATCAGTTATCATATTGATTGTAAGAAAGTTTATGCCGAAAGGTTACGGTTCACTCGGGACCGATGTTATGATGGGTGCCGGAAACATAATAGGTGAATGGTTCGGACCTATCATCATGCTTGCAGCTTTAAAGTACAATTTTGTTGCAGGTCTAGGTTCCATTATAGGAGGAGCGATATGCCATGAGAAAGGCAAGCCTTTAATAGGCGGAGCCATACTTGGCGCAATGATATTCGGCTGGATATTCAGCCTTATATTCTAAAAAATTTACAGCGATTATTGGAAAAGGCTGTGCCGTTTTTGATAATCGCTGTTTAACCCTATAAGCGGCTCTTTAAAAAAGGGAAATCAAAGGTGGTTAAAGCATGAACGTATATGAAGAACTGAATTTAAAAAGAGTTATAAATGCAAGCGGAAAGATGACTCCTCTTGGCACCTCAATCATAGATGAAAAGGTCGGGCAATATATGAATGAGGCTGCCATGAATTATGTCAATATGGATGCGCTGATTGACAGAGCCGGCCAGATCATATCCGGTTATACAGGAGCGCAGGACGCCTGCGTTACATCCTGCGCATCTGCCGGAATAGCAATATCCACAGCAGCATGTATTGCAGAAGATGATCTTTCTGCAATTGAAGCTTTGCCTTTGAGTTCAGGCATGAAAAATGAGATCATTTTGCAAAAAGGGCATTCCATAAGCTTCGGAGTTCCAATAACGCAGATGATAAGATTAGGCGGAGGCGTGCCTGTAGAAGCCGGACAGGCAAATAGAGTATTTCCATACCATATAGAAGGGCTTATAAATGAGAAAACCGCAGCCCTGCTTTATGTAAAATCCCACCATGCCGTACAAAAGGGAATGGTATCGCTAAAGCAGATGATAGACATCGCAAAAAAGCATGGAATACCTTTGATTGTGGATGCGGCCGCAGAAGAAGATATAAAAAAATATGTGAAAATGGGCGTGGACCTTGTAATATACAGCGGCGCAAAAGCGCTTGAAGGACCTACTTCCGGGTTTATCACAGGCAGAGAAGATCTCATAAAATGCTGCAAGCTCCAGTACAAGGGCATAGCAAGGGCCATGAAGATTGGAAAAGAGAATATAATGGGGCTTTTGAAAGCCATAGAATTATATAGCAAAAAGGATGCGGCCGGACTTGTAAATAAGCAAATAAAAGTTGTTGAGTGGCTCACAGAAAATATAAATAAGATAGACGGCTTGACTGCGAGTATTGTGAAAGATGAAGCCGGAAGAGAAATATACAGGGCATCAATGAAAGTTGATTCAAACATTCTCAAAATCGATGCAAACTATATAATAAAAGAGCTTGAAAGCGGCAATCCGTCGATATATACAAGAAACCATTATGCCAATTTGGGGATTATTGCATTTGATCCTAGGCCTATGAAAGACGGAGATGAAAAAATAATATTGGAGAGACTCAAGGAAATAGTTAATCATAAATAAAGTCGGGAGTGATAGAAATGGAACTAAATCGTTTTAATTTTTACAAGGATAAGGTAGCATTTAACCTTTTGGCAAAGGACTTGCAAAATGCCAGAGAAGTCGTGCAGGCAACAGACGGCAATGTGTTCATAGGGATATTATCCAAACAATTTTCATCGGTTAAAGAAGGAGTGGATTATGTTAAAACATTCCAGAAACAAATACCGCTTATATCCGTAGGCTTGGGAAGCGGGGACCCGAATCAATGGGAAATGGCCGCTAAAATCGCTGCCCAAACAGACCCCGGCCATGTAAACCAGGTCTTTACAAGCGCAGGATATACGCTTGGATTATTGAATGGAAAGGGCTGCAGCAAAACAATTGTGAATGCCTTGATAAGCCCTACAGGCCAAGTCGGAAAAGTAAAGGTATCGACTGGTCCGGCAAGCTCTCTGAAAAACGACGCTGTCATAGACGTTGATACGGCTTTGGCGATGCTTAAAGATGTGGGAGTCATGTCAGTTAAATATTTCAATATGCATGGGAAAGAGCATTTGGATGAACTGAGGGAAGTCGCCAAAGCATGTGTAAGATGCGGCATTCCGATAATTGAACCGACAGGCGGGTTGACAGTTGACAATGTACAGGAAGTAGTAAAAGTTTGCCTTGAACAAGGGTGCGAAAGAGTCATAGCCCATGTTTACAGTTCGATAATCGATAAGAAAACCGGATTGACCGATATATCGCTTACGGAAAAACTGTATGATAAAATAAAGCAGCTTTTCTAGCAGCAAGGGCAAAAGGCAGGGGACGGTTCATTACAATTTATCATTTAAAAATGATAAATTGTAATGAACCGT
>CALCDS010000056.1 GCA_937900065.1 uncultured Clostridiaceae bacterium
AGCCATTTCTTTTTGACCTTGTTCTCAATCCATACAAAAATATGATAAAATCAAGTTATGTTAAAAGTTTAATGTTTGATTTTTTAAGCGATCCAAGTGTGCTAAATATGCTTTTGATAAGTCCTTGGCAAAATTATTTGCCAAGGACTTATGCCCGCTTATAAAATCGATAATTCAGGAGGTTTGTATGAAAGTCATAATAGATAGGTTTGAAGGCAAATTTGCAGTATGTGAGAAAGAGAACAGGGAGATGGTCAATATTGAAAGATGCAAAATCCCTGTAAAAGCTCGTGAAGGTGATGTGCTCGATATAGCCAAAGATAAAATCACCATTGATGTTGAAGAGACAAAAAAAAGAAAAAAAGAAATTGAAGAACTTACAAAAGATTTATGGGCTGATTGATGATAAATATTTTTTCTCATCCATTTATATGTATGAGTATAAATTTTATATTCTTGCCTCCCCAGCCGAGGTCCCATGGTGAACGGTATCTGTCGGTCGTGTGGGAATTTACCAGAGGGTATCCGTGCGAATCCCAGCCTGTTACCACTGTAAAGTGGTTTATATCTCCTTTTTTCTCATAAGCTATCAAATCGCCAAGTTTAAGTTTCCCAATAGCACCTTTGGGGCTGTTTGGAAGCGGCTTTGTGAGATTTTCAAAGTTGCCCCGCATTATTATACTGCCTTTCCCGCTGTATATCAGATAATTTTTAAAGCTGCTTGCATTTACCCATGCCCTGCTTCCTTCAGCGCCTCCATATATCTTATATTTGCAAAACCATGTTCCATCCTGAGGCAGTCCGCCGCCTTCCTTATCGCCTATTACCTGGGATACAAAGTTTGTGCAGTCACCGCCTATACCCATGTAATTATCATATTTGGTGTTATACTTGTAGTTATTGCCACTTTCCCAAGGCACGCCACAGTATTTGTCTGCATACTCGACTGCTTTTTGTCTGTCATAATACCGTCCTTTTGATGATTGGGCATATGATATCGATTCTAAAAAAAAGTTATTATTATCTGCTATTGTTCCTGAATATTCATTCGCAGCATCGGAGATGAAATCCGAGTACCAATCAGCATAAATCAGCCATTCTTCGCCTGAAGGCTTTAGATCAAGAGTATGCCTTATTCCTATTCCAAAAGAATTTACTTCGAGCTCTGCATCATCCTTATATATATAGTCAAATTTATAGGATTCATCTAAAGATATCCTGACGGTCGACCATCGGTTATATATCTTTCTGATTGTAACGTTTGAAGTCACGTTTTGAAATTTGATGCCTCTCTTGTCAGCCCAATCCTTTAAGTATTTGATCCTTCTTACCTCATATTCAAGGCTCCACTGCCCGTATTTGTGCGATTTGTCGTACAAGTCTTTTAATGGTCTTGCATCGCCCGTTATAAAGGCGGATGAGCGGATATTGTACATGTTTTCGATATAAGCTTTAAGCTGTTCTTTATCAGGAAGGTTAAAGGATATGATGGGAGTTGTTTTAAATATGATAGAATACGCAAATGATAAAAGGAGCAATAATATAATCGATGCAAGAATCTTTATCAAATTATTTTTTATTATAAGAACAATATGCATTGTATCCTCCCATTGGTTTTTGCTGCTCATTATTATAATATATAGCCCTGATTTAATATTTATTAGCAAAAATTTTAATTTACCATGACAAGATTTTAAAATACAGATCTCACTTAAAACACAGGTTGATATAATTTCAGATTTCATATAATATGAAAAATGCAATATGATTTATACATATGAAACAAGGTGAATTTTATGTTGGAAAGACTTCAAAAATATCTTTCAGAATGCGGCATAGCCTCCAGGCGGGCATCTGAAAACCTTATAAAGGATGGATATATAAGCGTTAACGGGGCCACGATAGTTGATATGGGATTTAAAGTGGATGCAGACAAGGATTTGGTAAGGTATAAGGGTAAAATAGTCACAAAGCAGACTGAAATGGTATATATAATGCTGAACAAACCCAAAGGGTATATAACAACAATGCATGAACAATATAAAAGGCCGAGCGTAGCCGACCTTACAGAAGGCATAAAAGAGAGGATATACCCTGTAGGCAGGCTTGATTTTGATTCACGCGGCTTGCTTCTTATGACAAATGACGGTGAGGTGACTTATAATCTAACGCATCCCGGCCATATGGTCAATAAAAAATATATCGTTAAGGTAAAGGGCTTGCTTGATGAAGCTGCAATAGGGAAACTAAGGCATGGCATACTCATCGATGGAAGGATGACATATCCTGCAGCCGTAGAACCAATAAAAAAAGATGAATCTTCTACCACGCTTGAGTTTACAATACATGAAGGCCGCAACAGGCAGATAAGAAAGATGATACAATCAGTAGGAGGAGCGGTTACTGATTTAAAAAGAATATCAATAGGCAAACTGTCATTGGGGCAACTTCCTGAAGGAAAATGGAGGCATTTAGACCCTGATGAAATACAATATTTAAAAAAACTATAGATATTTAGGGACAGTGCTTATGTATGCATATCGTGTTCGGCATATTTGAAGTATACTTTATGACCTTTACATGGCTGTATTTTTCTATGCGTCTGCCGCATTTTAAACAGTAATAACCCATATTGTAAAGCACATCATAATATGTTTCAACATTCAAGTGCCCGTATCTCATCCAGCTTTTCCAACCTGTTTTGCAAAGCCCTACCCTTTTGTCATAGTCTGCATACACCCATCTTAAAAGCTTATGAAAATGGAAAGGGTATTTTGTAAACTTTACAAAATTTTCAGGAAGTCCAAGGCTTATAACATAGTCTTCAAATGACTTTTCAATCATGGATTGAAGGGGCTCTCCTATTTTTAAGCTCGTAAAATTGTATCCTTTGCCATATAAGTATTTTTTCGCTTCGTCAAACATATATCCTTGGCAAATATATATGTCTTCATCCTTATATGGCGTTATTCTGTTTAAGCCTTCGATAACTATTTTTGCCGCATACTTTAGATAGAGCTTTTCCTTGAAAGATTCTTCATCATAAAACTTAAGAGGTATGACATCACAGTAGTATTCTTTGGTTTCATTTCTCATTACGCCTATGCATGTTCCCCCTACAAGGCTTCCGCTTCCAGCATCATCTATTTGAATCAATATAAGTTCCTCTTTTCAGATTTTAAATACTCAACAATAAATATTATCATCCATAACACTGAGAATTATTATATTATCAACGAATTAAAAAAATTAATTGATACAAAATTTTCTTAATATTGCAGTTTATTCTTCACGATGGTAAAATGAAGTTGAAGTTGCATTAACATCATAAAGAATAAAATTAATGATATGTGAGGGAAATGAGTTATGGAATATAAATATGATTTGATGAATGTAATACAACAAAAGTTCCAAAGACTTAGCAAAGGCCAGAAGCTTATTGCAGAATTCATACTTAAGCATTACGACAAGGCTGCTTTTATGACTGCTGCAAAGTTGGGAAACAGCGTGGGAGTGAGCGAGTCCACTGTGGTAAGGTTTGCCAATGAGCTTGGGTATGAAGGTTATCCCGAACTGCAAAAAGCACTGCAGGAATTGATAAAGACAAAGCTTACGACCGTGCAGAGAATAGAGCTCTCAAGCGACGTAATAAATGAAAACAATACTTTAAAAAGCGTTCTTAAAGCAGATATAGAAAATATAAAAGCATCGCTTGACAAAATAGACAATAACGAATTTGAAGAGATAATCTCAAAGATATTATCCGCTAAAAAAATATACATAATCGGTTCAAGGAGTTCAACAACTCTTGCGGAATTTTTGGGATTTTATTTGAACTTTATACTTGATAATGTAAGAGTAGTGAGCCATAGTATCAGCGATATTTTTGAACAGATATTCAGGCTTGACAAGGATGATTTGATAATAGGAATAAGCTTTCCAAGATATTCAAGCCGCACCGTGGAAGCGTTAAGATATGCCAAGAGCAATGGGGCTACAGTGGTCGCATTGACTGACAGCCTTCTCTCACCATTGGCATCTGAAGCTGATTATACATTGCTCGCCCAAAGCAACATGGCATCTTTTGTTGATTCCCTGGTAGCACCTATGAGCGTAATAAATGCGCTTATAGTTGGAGTTGGAATGAGGGAGAAGATAAGCATTTCAAAATACTTTGAAAAACTCGAGAATATATGGGATAAAAACAAAGTTTATATAGACAGAAACAAATCAGGTCAATAATCTAAATATGATTAAAGTATTTATAGGCTAGTGGGATTCTCAAAATCAACATCTTTGTTAAACAGAATCAATAGCAAAGTTTAATATATCCAATCAACAAAAATATGTGATATCTTAATTTAAGTCTTTTGGGGGGTACTTATAATGACAGTCGATAGTTTAAATCCTTTTGAGAATGCACAGTTACAGTTAAAACAAGCCTGTGATAAGCTAAAGATTGAAACTGCGGTTTATGAAATACTGAAAGAACCTCTAAAGGTGCTCGAAGTTTCCATACCAGTAAAGATGGACGATGGAAGCGTAAAAACTTTTAAGGGCTTTAGAGTACAGCATAACGATGCGGTCGGACCGACCAAAGGCGGAATAAGGTTCCACCCGAATGTTACACTGGATGAAATAAAAGCGCTCTCGCTATGGATGACTTTTAAATGTTCAGTTACAGGCATTCCATACGGAGGTGCAAAGGGAGGCATAGTTGTCGATCCAAAATCTTTAAGTGAATCCGAACTTGAAAGGTTGAGCAGGGGTTATATCGATGCAATATATAAATTTATAGGTGAAAAAGTAGACGTGCCTGCTCCGGATGTAAATACAAACGGCAAAATAATGGCCTGGATGGTTGATGAATACAATAAACTTGCAGGAAAGAGTTCACTAGGCGTGATTACAGGAAAACCAATTGAACTCGGCGGCTCCCTTGGAAGAAATGCGGCTACAGGATTCGGTGTTGCAGTCATTGTAAGAGAAGTATGCAAGAGGAAAAACATAGATTTAAAAAATGCGTCCATAGCAATACAGGGATTTGGAAATGTAGGCAGCCACACTGCTCTTGATATCAATAAACTGGGAGGAAAGATCACAGCCATAGCTGAATGGAATGGAGTCATATATGATGAAAACGGCATAGACCCGAATGAACTCATAAAATACAAGGAATCCAAAAAATCCATATTGGGTTTCCCAGGTTCAAAACTCATATCTACGGAACAATTTTGGTCGCTTCCCGTGGATGTGATGATACCTGCGGCATTAGAGAATGTCATAACAGTCGATATTGCCAATAAGATCAATGCAAAGATCGTTGCAGAAGCCGCCAACGGCCCCACGACTCCCAAGGCCGACAAGATACTTGAAGATAGAAACATACTGGTAGTGCCTGATATACTCACAAATGCCGGCGGTGTCACTGTATCGTATTTTGAATGGGTTCAGAACATGTATGGGTATTATTGGAGCGAAGAAGAGGTTGAATCCAAGGAAGAGGAAGCAATGGTAAAAGCCTTCAACAATATCTGGAGTATTAAACAGGAATATAACGTATCTATGAGAAATGCAGCCTACATGCATTCTGTAAAGAGAGTTGCGGCAGCCATGAAAGCCAGAGGATGGTATTGATTTTTATATAAAGGGGATATATCCCCTTTTTTTTATGGCTATATTTAAAATATAATACTGATTTTTTGAGAAGTCCAACTATGAGGTGAGAAGGATTCCCAAAAAATCAACATCTTTATTTGGCATTTTAGGGTATAGTGATATAATTATTTGGGACATGCTTAGCTTTCAGCATGCGTCTTAAATCAAAGACATTTATAAATAGTATGGAGGAATTATGACATTATTATATCTTATAAGGCATGGCGAAACAGATTGGAACACCCAAGGAAGAACTCAAGGATGCGGAAATGATCTTCCTCTAAACGAAAGGGGATTGAAAGAGGCGAAAGCTTTATCTTTAAGGTTTAAAAATGTGCCTATAGATGTGCTTTACTCAAGCGACCTTAAAAGAGCATATCAAACTGCATCTGAAATTTCAAATGTGACAGGGCTTTGTATTCATACCACAGATAGACTCAGAGAGATGAACTTCGGGTGCTTTGAAGGCCTTACAGGGGAAGAAATAAGGCTAAAATACGCAAATATCATAACCGCGTGGACTTCAAAACCAAGAGATGCAATCATACCTGAGGGAGAAACCCTAGTTGAAGTTCAGAAAAGAATGGTATCTGAAGTAGATGAAATAATAAACTGTCATAGAGGGAAAAATATAATAGTAGTTTCTCATGGTATGTGCCTTAAAGTACTTCTTTTTAGTTTGTTGGGATTTGATATCTCGCTATACAATGAGATAAGGCTAGACAACACAGGCGTAAGCATAATCGAGTATAAAGGCGGGAAGCCATATTTAAGACTGCTTAATGACACCTGCCACATACGGGGGTAAAGGATTTGAAGAATGTGATAGTAATCGGAGGCGGCGCTTCAGGAATGATGGCAGCATCGATTGCAGCAAGGGAAGGCAAATCAGTGACGCTTATAGAGAAAAATGATAAACTCGGTAAAAAGCTTTTCATAACCGGAAAAGGAAGGTGCAATGTCACCAATGCAGTCGATATAAAACAATTTATGGACAATATACCGGGCAATAAATCCTTTTTATACAGTGCACTTTATACTTTCAGCAATTATGATCTTATGGATTTTATAGAAAGTTTCGGAGTAAAGCTTAAAATAGAAAGAGGAAACAGGGTTTTCCCAAAATCGGATAAATCAAGCGATATAATAAAGGCTTTTGAAAGAAGCCTTTCCAAATATAAAGTGAATATAGTTTTAAGCACTAAGGTGGATGATATAATCATCAAAGATGGAAGGACCGCAGGCGTGATAGTAAACGGACATAAAATAAGCTCTGATTCAGTTATCGTATCCACGGGTGGTGTTTCATATCCTTTAACAGGCTCGACCGGCGACGGATATGAATTCGCACGAAAATCAGGCCACCATATTGTAAAACTGCGCCCTTCGCTTGTTCCGCTTGAAACTGTGGAAGACTGGGTCCCAAGTCTTCAGGGATTATCGCTTAAAAATGTTTCAATAAGTTTAGAACATGATGGCAAAACCATATTTCAGGATTTTGGAGAAATGCTTTTTACCCATTTTGGTTTAAGCGGCCCAATAATACTGTCTTGCAGCAGATATGTGACCGACTTTCCTTTAAACAGCACTGAATTGGCAATCGATCTAAAGCCGGCTTTATCTTTTGAAAAGCTTGATACAAGGATACTGGGGGATTTTAAAAAATATTCAAGAAAACACTTTGAAAACTCATTAGGTGATCTCTTGCCTAGAAAGCTGATACCTGTAATAGTGAGTTTAAGCAAAATCGACGGAAAAAAAGAAGTCGACCAGATAACCAAGGAAGAGAGACTCAGACTTGTAAACCTTCTAAAGGGTTTGAAAATAAGAATAAAAGGTACACGCTCGCTTGATGAGGCAATCGTCACCGCAGGCGGGGTTTCCGTAAAAGAAATCAACCCTTCGACAATGGAATCGAAACTTGTATCAGGACTCTACTTCACAGGGGAAATGATAGATGTGGATGCTCTGACCGGGGGATATAATCTTCAGATTGCATTTTCCACGGGATACTCTGCAGGCCTTAATTGCTAAATGTTAAAAAAAATGCTGTATGATGGTGTTCTATTATAGCTTGAATTAAAAAATTATAATTTATTGAATATTAAAAAAAGGAATTTTAGATTTCATATAGAATAAATAAGTTTGTGTAAGTTGAGTCTGGAGGTTTATCGGATGGAGAAAATAGCAATTGCAATCGATGGCCCTGCCGGAGCGGGTAAAAGCACTATCGCTAAGGCAGTGGCCTCAAAACTTGGCATAGCATATATAGATACAGGCGCTATGTACAGGGCTGTCGCATTAAACATACTAAGAAATAAGCTTCAGATTAGCGATATAGACAAAATATGTGAGCTCACCAGGAATACTGACATCGCAATAAAAGGAGGAAGGGTGTTTTTAAACGGAGGAGATGTATCTCGCGAAATAAGGGATAATGAGGTAGGCAAGCTTTCTTCACCAGTATCCGCAATACCATATGTTCGGGAAAAATTGGTTGAACTTCAAAGAAAGATGGCGCAATCCGAAAGCGTTATAATGGACGGCAGGGATATCGGTACGAATGTGCTAAAAGATGCCGATGTTAAAATATTTTTAACGGCATCAATAGATGAACGCTCAATGAGGCGGTATCTTGAGTTTAAAAGCAGGGGATGCAGCGTCGATTTGAAATCGGTAAAAAGTGATATAACAAAGCGTGATGAGCTCGACACCACCAGAAAGTTGAATCCTTTAAAACCTGCGGATGATGCGGTTATAATCGATACAACATCCAAAAGTATTAAGGAAGTCATAGAAGAGGTACTTAGCATAATAAAGGCGAGGTGTAATGATGCTCTATAATTTTGCTAAGGGTTTATTTTATGCCTATTTTTCAATCTTCAATAAAGTAACAGTTAAAGGAGCCCAAAATATACCGGATAGTGGCGGAGTGGTGCTGTGCCCCAATCATATTCACTGGATGGATCCCATACTCATTGCAGTATATACAAAACGAAAGATCCATTTTATGGCAAAGGTAGAATTGTTCAAAAATAATTTTTTTGCTATGATATTAAAGGATCTCGCCGCTTTTCCCGTAAAACGCGGCAGACCGGATATATCTGCAATCAAAACATCTTTCAATGTGATAAAAAGTGGAGAAATTTTAGGAATATTCCCCGAAGGAACCAGAAGCAGGAGCGGAAAACTCCTTCCAGCTGAACCCGGGGTTGCACTTATATCGATTAAGACCCATTCTCCTGTAATACCTATAAGGATAACCGGGAGCTATGGCCTTTTTAAAAGATTATATATTTATATTGGAAAGCCTATTTCATATTCTGAATTTGAAAACGAAAAGCTATCTGTAAGCAAAATAAGCGAGCTCAGCCAGAATATAATGCATGAAATATCTAAACTCGGTTGAAACGGAGCAAATAGGAGGATCTTTATATTTGAATATATTATTATCAGAATATGCAGGATTCTGCTTTGGTGTTAAAAAAGCGGTTTCTACTGCTTTTAAACTGGCAAACAGCAAAGACAGGATATTCACCTACGGACCTATAATACACAATAGTTCCATAGTCAAAGAGCTTGAGCAAAAAGGTGTAAGGCAGCTTGGTTCGATAGATGAACTTCGAAAGGGTGATACTGTTATAATAAGATCCCATGGCGTTTCAAAAGCAATAATGGATTCATTGAATGAAAAAGATGTAAATATAGTAGATGCAACTTGCACTTATGTGGAAAACATCCATAAAAGGGTGGAAGAAAATTATAAAAAAGGCTATAAGATAATAATAATAGGGGACCGGAATCATCCAGAGGTTCAGGGAATAAACGGTTGGTGCGACAATACAGCCGAAATAATCAAGTCCGAAGATGAAGCTAAATGCTTAAAGCCTTATCCAAAGGTATGCATAGTTTCTCAAACGACTATGGATATAGACAGGTGGAAAGCTATTGTTTCATCACTTATATGTATATCCAGAGAGGCATTGGTTTTCAATACAATCTGCAAAGCTACGGAATTAAGGCAGAAGGCTGCAAAAGAACTTTCAAAAAAATCAGATGCAGTCATAGTTCTTGGAGGATATGACAGTTCCAATACCCAAAAGCTGGTTGATATATGTAAAAAAAATTGTCCTAAAACATATCATGTTGAAAACATAAATGAATTAGATATGAGGGAATTAAAGGGAGTAAATACACTAGGGATAACAGCAGGTGCTTCTACACCTGACCGGATAATAAAGGAGGCAATAGATAAAATGAACGACAATTTAAACACCCAAGATGAAAATAGCGGTGTAGACTCGATGATGGATGAATATGAAAAAACTTTGATAAGGCTTCATCCTGGTGATATCGTAAAGGGAAGGATCATTTATGTCACAGATGAGGAAGCAACAGTGGACCTTGGTTATAAAGCCGACGGCATCATAACCAAGCAAGAGCTTAGCTTTGATGGAAATGTGTCCCCAAAAGATATGCTGAAGCCGGACGATGAAATAGATGTATATGTGTTAAAAGTAAATGATGGAGAGGGAAATGTTCTTCTTTCAAAGAAAAAGGCTGATGCTGAAAAAAGCATTGATTATATTGAAGAATGCTTTAAAAATAAAACGCTCGTTGATGCGCGTGTTTCAAACATTGTAAAAGGAGGAGCCATCGCAGAAGTCAAGGGTGTAAATGTGTTCATACCCGCTTCTCAAATCGACGTCAGATATGTTGAAGATCTTTCAACTTTTTCAGGCAAAACACTTAAGATATTGATAACTGCATTTGAACCTGAAAGAAGACGCATCGTGGGATCAAGAAGGGTAGTGCTGGCTAAAGAAGCTGAAGCTAAAAAGAAGGAACTCTTAGAGAGGATACAGCCTGGAGATAAATTAGAAGGCACTGTATGCAGGATTACCGATTTTGGGGCATTTGTGGATCTTGGCGGAATAGACGGACTCATTCATATATCAGAACTTTCCTGGACAAGGATTAAACATCCGTCCGAAGTCGTAAAGGAAGGGGATAAGGTTGAAGTATATGTTATCTCCGTAGACAAGGACAAGGAAAGGATTTCATTGAGCTTAAAGAGGACGGTACCCGAACCGTGGGAAAACATAGGCGATAGGGTACATGAAGGCGATTTGATAGAGGGAAAAGTTGTAAGGATAGCTCCATTTGGTGCTTTTGTACAAGTTGAACCCGGTGTCGACGGGCTTGTTCATATATCTCAAATCAGCCAGAACAGGATAAACAAAGTGGAAGATGTTCTAAAAGCAGGAGATACGGTAAAGGTTAAAGTGCTTGGAGTCGATCCTGAAAATAAAAAAATCAGCTTGAGCATAAAGGAAGCTGTTGAGGAAGAAAATAAAGCTGAAAACGAATCCTATGCAACCGAAGCAAAGGATGATAATGTGACGATCAGTGAAATCGTCAGCAACAAAGATGAAGATAATAAGACAAACTAGTAATTAAAGAAGCCTTCGGCAGGACATTAAACTAGCTTGTCTATGTTTTCAGCACTTGGGGAGCAGCAAATGACTGCTCCTTTTTATATATTTTTTTATATTTTAAAACATATAAATATATTAAAATAAATCAACTCAATTTGATATGCACAGCATTTTTGAGATAATCAGAGTTTTCGAGAGTTTATCTGAAATATTCTCAAATCTATTGACATTGTGATAGTTTCTGATAAAATTTATTTATCAATATTAAAAGGAGGCAGAGATAATGATGAAAGCTTTGGGCCGCCATATACTTGCGGAAATTTATGAATGTGATCCTTCTATACTTAATGACAAGGAAGAAATCAAAAAGATAATGATCGATTCAGCGCTTTATGCCGGAGCAGAAGTCCGTGAGGTCGCATTTCATAAATTTTCTCCCCAGGGTGTTAGTGGAGTAGTTGTTATTTCTGAATCTCACCTAACCATCCATACATGGCCTGAATTCGGTTATGCTGCTGTTGATGTATTCACATGCGGCGATAAGATAAATCCATGGGATGCATGCAATTACATGACTGAGAAGTTCAACGCTAAACGTATGACTGCCACAGAAGTGAAAAGAGGTATTTTTGAAGAGATGCAATCCGTGAAAATATCCAATAACTAGGCAAACACCACATAAAAGAGGCTGCATTCAAAATGAATGCAGCCTCTTTTGGTGGAGGGAGATGGATTCGAACCATCGAAGTCACCAGACAACAGATTTACAGTCTGCCCCCTTTAGCCACTCGGGAATCCCTCCATATTAAATTGGAGCTGGCTATTGGACTTGAACCAACAACCTGCTGATTACAAATCAGCTGCTCTACCGATTGAGCTAAGCCAGCAATGGTGGGCCTTCAGGGACTCGAACCCCGGACCAACCGGTTATGAGCCGGTTGCTCTAACCAACTGAGCTAAAGGCCCTCGCGGCAACAAAAATAATTATATAATATATGTCTTTTTAAGTCAACACTATTTGCATAAAAAACATTATACTGACAGCTTAAATAACATACTAATATAGGGGGAGGAGGATGGGAGAGAATATTATGGAACATACTGCGATAGAGCACATACTGAAAAAATATGATATAAATGTAAAAAGCATAGACCAATGCGGGCAAACATATATAATAGATTCGGATACGGGATTGTATAGGGTCGAGTCAACAAAGTACAATAAGGAAAGCGTAAAGCGGGATTATAATATTACAGACTATCTTGTCAAAGAGGGTTTTGACAATGTTATAAAATACAAGAGAACTTTGGATGGAAGGCTGTTTGTAAAAGAGAAAGGCATCTATTTTTATATGAAAGAGCATATTGAAACAAGGGAATGCGATATCAGCGACTTTAACGAAGTAATAGGAAGCATTACACTTCTGGCTAACTTTCATAGTAAGGTAAATGGGGAAGACTCTTCAAAGTACAGGTTTAAATATAAAAAAGATAGATACTTGCCTTATAGATATTCAAAATGGTGCCGCAAGCTGCTGAAATTTCAAAGACTTATACAGAACAAAAAAACAATGACCGAGTTTGATAAAAAATATTATGACAATATAAAGGGATATTATCTACAGGGGATAATGGCTCTCAACTTGCTGAACCAATCAAATTACGACGATGCCTTAAAGCGTGCAAAATCCGAGAAGCATATTTGTCATGGAAACTATTATTACCATAATGTGCTTTTGAGCAAGTCACAGGAATATTATATGACAGGTTTTGATCATATGGCTATTGATTTAAGAATGCAGGACCTTGGAAAATTCATAAGAAAGCTTATGCCGCAAAAGGACTATATGTGGGATTTTGAAAAATGCAGAGAAATAATAAAAAGCTATGGCTCAATAATAAATATTTCAAAAGAAGAGCTTAAAATATTGCTTTCCACTATAATTTTTCCATATAGTTTTTGCAGGCTTGGAAAGGCAATATATGAAAAGCATAGGTCCATATTCGATCCAAAATATATAAAAAAATTGAGCAAAGAGATAGATTGCATTGAATGCAGGCAAAAATTTATAGATTATTTCAGTGAATGCTATGATCTATCAATAAAATCTAATGCCTAAAAGAGGAGAAGCTGTTTTGCTTTATTTATAGTTAAAGGCACATGCAATCTAAAATAGGTTCGCATGTGCCTTATTTTGGTGGGCCTTCAGGGACTCGAACCCCGGACCAACCGGTTATGAGCCGGTTGCTCTAACCAACTGAGCTAAAGGCCCAAAAAATGGTGACCCCTACGGGATTCGAACCCATGTTGCCGCCGTGAAAGGGCGATGTCTTAGCCACTTGACCAAGGGGCCATATTGATAATAAAATAATATTAAACACTGTTAAGCAACGACAGATATTAATATACCTCAATTAACAGCTTAAGTCAACTGTTTTTTATTTTGCAGCCTATGTTAAAAGGGGCTTTGAGCTTTGCTATATAAAGTCAGGTGGGTAAATGGTTAATATATTGAATTACAAAGATGATTATTACAATGAATTAAATAAACTCTTTAGAAATGTTCACAAACAAAAGCTTGAGGAATCAAACCGATATGTGGATTTGCATACGCATCACGGGGCATATGGTTTAAGAACAAAGGTCCTAACGATAAATGGAAGACTAGTAGGATATATAACATACTTTAATTCATTTATGGACATGTTTAAAAATACGCTCTTTGTCAAAGAAATCTACATTCAGAAACCATATGATACATGCGGCAATTATAAAGCTTTGCTGGAAAAAGTGAGAAATTTTTATATTTTAAAGCGTTATAAATATGCCAGATTATCCCTTGTTTTAGAATGTGACAGCAGCAACGGTGATTTGATTTCAAAGCTGAATTTAAAAACATGCAGAAAATTGATTGAAATGAAAGTTGATTTGGATGGTCCAAGACCTATTCAAACGAATCTTGGAATCAAATTTACCAATTTCAGAAACGGCATCGATGAAAATAAAAGGGTGATTGTGCAAAATTCAATATTTGCAGATACCGACGGCCATATAGACTGCGATATAGACGATATCATTTCCGAAGAGAACCAGGATTACTATCTTGAAGACGGCGGCACATTCATAGATGTCAACGGTAATACTGCCGGATACTCACAGGTTATATTTGAAAGGTATCCTAACCCAAGGTTGTACATCGTAAACTTCGGACTGGCGAAAAATTTCAGGAACCAAGGCTTGGGGAAACTGCTGCTTTACCATACTTTAAATATGCTCTATTCAAAGGGATTCAAGGAAGTTTATGTGACGGTGAATTCCAACAACACGGATGCATACAACCTTTATACCATGACAGGCTTTCAAAAAACGTGCAATTACTATGATTGCATATATGAATATTGATAACAGGGCAAAACAAATATGATGGTACAATAATCATGTATGTTTTGTCCTTTTTAATTCATATTTTTTGCTTGTTGAGGGAAAATAACATTTAGTAA
>CALCDS010000057.1 GCA_937900065.1 uncultured Clostridiaceae bacterium
GACGGTTAACAATTTTTTGTACTCTTTATTACGCTTTGACATATCAGTTGTTGTTGGTTATAATGCAATTATTGATTTTCTAAATGTAATTGAAGGAAAATAAGGGAAATACTAATAGAAATATCAAGATTCAGCGAGGCATCTGGCGATGATGAGCTGATTGAAGAGTGCTTTAAAACTTTATCAAGAATAGTGGAAGAAATGAGGTATTAATTTATGGACAGAAAAAAAGAGCTTAAAGAGCAATATAAATATATGAAACCAGATATGGGCGTATTTATTATTCGCTCTAATTTCAATAATAAGTATTATATTGAAGGGACTCAAGATTTAAAGGGGACGATAAATAGCACTAAGTTCCAATTGGGGTTTGGAAACTTTCCGTACAGAGAGCTTCAAAAAGAGTGGAAAGAGCATGGCGGATCAAGCTTTACGATTGAGATACTTGAAAAGCTCAAATACGATAAAGATGAATCAAAAACCGATTACACTGAAGATTTGGATTTATTAAAGATGGTCTGGGAAGAAAAGCTGTCTGATAAAGGTATGGAATTATATAAAAGATAAAAGGGACGGTTAACGACTTCTTAAAGAGGAAAAAACGGGGACGGTTAACAATTTTTTGCACTTGAGAAATATATGTTTAGCAGTTTTTCAATATGGTTATACTCATAAAAAAGGCAAAGGATGATTATTATGCCAAGATGTGCAAGATTGAAAGCCCCAACCTGTACATATCATATAATGGTAAGAAGCATAAGCGAGGTGCCGTTGTATAAGGAAGATGCTGATAAAGACAGGTACCTTAGGATACTTAAGAAATATCAGGATTTGTTTTTGTTTAAGTTGTATGCTTATTGCATAATGAATAACCATGCTCATTTTATAATATATTCGAATGGCGCCGATATATCAAAGATAATGCATGGCATAAACCAGTCCTATGCTCAATATTATAACAGAAAGTACGGCAGGCATGGCCATTTGTTCCAGGATAGATTCAAAAGCAAGATAGTTAAAGACGAAAGTTACTTAATATCGCTTTCTGGATACATACATAATAATCCCTCAGACATAGATAAATATGGAGAGCATATAGAAAAGTATCCGTATTCAAGTCTTGGCATATACCTTGGAATCAGCAAAGATGCACTGGGCATAATCGATTCGGCTTTTATACTGAAGATCTTTGGAGGGAAAATTATCCGCGGCAGAAGGGCATATAGCAAATTCATGTTATCTTGTACTGATATAAACAATTTGCCAGAAATCGAGTTTGAAAATGATATAACCGAATATAGAAGCCAAAAGAGTATTATTATAAGGGATTACAATGCAGAAAATATTGCAGAGTATATATCTGAAAAAATGGGACTAAAAAAAATAGCCATTAAAATGAAGGGAAACAACAAGACAACTCTTGTAAGAGCTTTCTATGTAATGTTCTTGCGTTCGTTCTGCGATTTGAAATATAGTGAAATCTGCAAAGTGGTGGGCGGTATAACCCAATCAAGGGCATCGAAACTTTGCTCCATAGGCATCGACAACATACAGTCAAATCTGGAGTATAGAAAAATGATAAGCGAGTTCATCAAAGAGTGCAAAGCATCATAATATAAAATATTAACAGATCAAAATATGTAAATTAAAATATGCATTGTACATTGAGCAAAAATGTACATGCATGCATCGATAGTGCGAAACATTCTGTGCAAACTTCGCATAATCGATATGTAACGTTGTAAAATATGTAAATATATGTATCACATTTGCAAAGAAGCGTACATGGATTTGTATAAATCAAATCCATGTACGCTTTCTTTATGGTGAGGAACGCATGCACTTTGTTTTGTAGTCGCATAAATCGTATGGTTCTTTATTTAAAATTGTTTCTTATTTTTAAATAGTTGTTAACCGTCCCTATATTGTAATCAGCTCATATTCCTTGTTCCCCATTCCAAGCTTTACGGCGTGGTCAATTGCCACTTTCCAGTTGGTGTCCGGACTTACGTCGGTAAAATGATCGTGATGTGAATCGCCGTTTTTTTGGAGAATACTGCCTTTTAGAGCAGGTTGGCTGTTTACTGCATCTACACAAGCAATATCAAGTGCAACAGGGTCAAAGGATGCAAACATGCCAACATCAGGAACGATAGGTATATCATTTTCAGAATGACAGTCACAATATGGGGATACATCGACTACCAAGCTTATATGAAAATTTGGGCGTCCATTTAATACTGCCCAGGCGTATTCAGCTATTTTTTTATCAAGTATATCATTGGATTCATCTGAAGCAGGCTGTACGGCATCCATCGGACAAACGCCTATACAGCGGCCGCAACCTACACATTTTTCATGATCAATACTTGCCTTATGGTTTGTTATGGTAATTGCGTCATGTGCACAGTTCCGTAGGCAAGTACCGCAACCAATACATTTATCCTGTGAAACATGGGGCTTTCCGCTGCTGTGCATCTCCATTTTGCCTGCACGAGAACCGCAGCCCATGCCTATATTCTTCAAAGTACCGCCAATTCCGGTCGACTCATGTCCTTTGAAGTGGGTCAAGGAAATAAACACATCCGCATCCATGATAGCGTGCCCTATCTTTGCTTCTTTTACGTATTTACCGCCTAGGACCGGAACCAGCACATCATCCGTACCCTTTAGGCCGTCGCCTATCAATATATGGCAGCCGGTTGAAAGAATGGAAAAGCCGTTTGCATAAGCAGAATTCAAATGATCGAGTGCATTTTTCCTTCCACCTACATATAAAGTATTGCAATCGGTCAGAAACGGTTTCCCACCCAATTCTTTCACGACATCTGCGACTGCTTTAGCATAATTGGGACGAAGGAATGCCAGATTTCCAGGCTCTCCGAAATGCATTTTGATAGCAGCATATTTTTTATTAAAATCGATTTGGCCTATTCCTGCGGTTTTGATCAGCCGGGTCAGCTTTTGCGGTAGATTTTCTTTCAATGTTGCATGCATATTGGTAAAATAGACTTTTGACTTTCCCATATTAACTGCCTCCGTCATTATATTTTTAAAGAAATATTGTAATTCAAGTTATTTATAAGAGAAAATAAACATTTATTTACTT
>CALCDS010000058.1 GCA_937900065.1 uncultured Clostridiaceae bacterium
TTATCAGGTAGCACAACAGGTTAAATTAATAATTGCAGGATACATCAGCAGACCCCATATTTTCTCTCAAGCAAAAATAAAGAGCATGGAACGCAAGGCTCATGTCTGCCAATGTCACATGCTCTATTACAATTCAAACTTCAGCAGCAGCATGAAGGAGCATCATCTTGAATAATCACTTTGCCGTTTTCCTCCGCCAATGTCACAGTTTCAGCTCTTTTAGCGGTTTTATCATCCATGACCACAGGAATACCGTTTATGGTTGCGGGTTTATCGCCTTTTCCCAGTTTTATCAATGTAAAATATAGCGATGTACCGCAGCATGATTGCTGCAATTTTGCCATAAGACAATCGCAGCTGTTCTCTTGCATTACTTCTGTAATAATCGATTTAGCTTTATCGGTAATTTTCATATATGATAACCTCCATTTTTAACTGTCAAAGGCCGTAAAAAATCGGTTTGACAATATATTCTACAGCAATAAATCGTTTAACTTATTCCCCTTGATTTCATTCGGACTCCATGGAATCACTGCAAACATTCCCTTTGAATGCATATCGACCTTGTTGATCCATTTAACTTCATTGCTTGCCTTAGCTGCAAGCATCTTATTTGTTGTATTGGTTTTATACAGGGATGAATTTATTATCCACCATTTTGTCATAATCCCAGTACGCTTCAAATCCTCCTCAAGGCGCATCGCCTCATACACAGGCGTATCTTCGGCAAGGGTCACGATGAGCACTTCCGTCTCGGCAGCATTGTGAAGCCTTGGAAGAAGCTTTCTTTCAGATTCCTGTATCTCGCCATGGGAGTTTTTAATTTGCTGATTATAACTTTCGGTGGACTCAAGAAGAAGGAGAGTATGCCCTGTAGGTGCGGTATCGATGACAACCGTCTGATCTTCAGCCTTATCCACAATATCGGCAAATGCACGGAAAACAGCTATTTCCTGAGTGCATGGAGACTTTAAGTCTTCCTTTACATAAGCCAAATCTTCCTCAGACATTGTCTTCCTTGCTTTTGAAAGGACTTCATTTTGGTATTTTTCAAGCTCCTTTTTTTCGTCGATGCGGCTCATGGTTATGCCGCAGCTTTCATTTATTACAAAGTTCAAATGCCCTGCAGGATCAGTGGTGGTAAGATGCACCTTTCTGCCTTTCTTTGCAAGTCCTAGTGTTATGGCCGCTGCTATGGTCGTCTTGCCCACTCCGCCTTTGCCCATCGTGAATATCACCTTTTTATTGGTGGAATACAAGTCATCCACAATATCCTTAAGGTGCAATATTGTTTTAGCATTAACTTTTTCATTGCTGACAGCAAAATGATCACTGTTTAAAAGCGATCTCACATTGTCAAGACCTGTGATGTTATACGCTCTAAGAGGCACCATATATGTGGCGATCCCCCTTAAGCCTTTCGGCATCTTTAAAAGTGCACTTTGCTGTTTTTTATAGTAATTTTCCGATATGCTGTCATCATACGATGTCAATATTCCATTTATGATCAACGTCTGATTTCTTATTCCGATATCTTTAAGCTCAATTGACGCCCTTTCAGCTTCCTTAAGCGGGGTTTCCTCCGGGCGTGATACGAGAATAAGCGTCGTCGATCCTCCATCTGCCAGGGTTTTAACTGCATCCTTATATACGCCTTTTTTATCTTCAAGCCCTGAAAGTTGGCCCAGGCATGATGTGCCGCTTGTATTTTCACTTATAAAATTGCTCCATGCAGACGGCAGCTGCAGCATTCTGAGCGTGTGGCCTGTCGGAGCCGTATCAAATATGATATAGTCATATTTGCTCTTTAAGCTTTCATCGGTTATGAACTTTGAAAACTCATTGAACGCTGCAATTTCAACTGTGCAGGAACCTGAAAGCTGTTCCTCCATATTTTTTATCGCCACTTCAGGAAGTTTGCCCCTGTACGGCCCTATCACGCTTTCCCTGTATTCCGCCGCAGATTCATTTGGGTCAAGATTTGCCACAATAAGGTTAGGCACATCCTTAATAGGAACTCCCTTGTTATTTAATTTCGTTGCAAACACATCCTGCAGATTGGATGCAGGATCAGTGCTTATGAGCAACACATTTTCTCCATCATCTGCAAGAGAGACGGCTGTTGCACAAGCTATTGAAGTCTTGCCCACTCCGCCTTTGCCGGTGTAGAATAAATATTTTGTAAGTTTGATTTTTTGAGGATTGAAAATTTCCATCTTTAAATGCCTCCGTTTTTTATTATCAAGCCATTTATTTAATTCATGAAACGCCGACTGTCTATGCCTCCAAATAACTTTTTGGAATTTCCAGCAATTTTATGATCTCTTCCTTAGTAGGATACCTTCCCGTGATGACTATCTTGCCATCCACAACAACAGCAGGAAGCTCATCAACACCCTTTTCATTTATCAATTTATTGATATCCTTGTTGTTTATAAATTCAAACGGAGCACTTGACAGATTGAATCTCTCAACTTCAATGCCCTTCTTTTTCAATTTTTCAAGAGAGGTTGAAATCCTTAAAAGTTCAGGATCAACGCCAGGCCCGCAAAGTCCGGTCGGGCAGCACATTGAAGGCTCATAGATGGCCATCTTTTTCATACATAACATCTCCTCATAAATTTTATTTGTCCGAATCATATTAAAAAAAGTAAAAACACTATTTACACCTATAAAAGCTTTTTAATCTCATCATACAATTTCTCAAACACTATTCCGCCTGCAAACCTAGCTTTCCCGTTTACAGTTACGATTGGAAGTGAATATCCCATTTTAAGAACATCATATACCGCAGTATATTTTTTAATATCTTCACTGAATATATCTACAAATTTTAATTTTACCTTATCTTTTATATCAGTGGACTCAATATAGTCTGCCAGTTCCTTATACCCGTCATACATCGTGGGCTGTGGACCACAGCCGCTGCTGCCACCTCATCCGCAACTTTTAGGCTGGTTCTTTATGCCAAATACCATTACATTTATTTTATTGTCCATTACATATTCCTCCTCTTAAAATAGATTACCCTAAGTATCTATGATTATATTCGCTTATACTCATATAATATGTACTAAATCAAACTTTGTCAACATTGCCTGATGGTGCG
>CALCDS010000059.1 GCA_937900065.1 uncultured Clostridiaceae bacterium
CTCAGGCTTTTTCCTTACTGAATTCCGTCAAGCATCTCGGCAAGCCCGGGGCCGTTGTCACCGACCGTTACAGCGCCTACAAAGTCCCGGTGAAAGCCGTCCTGGGCGTCAGACATATCCGGGTTCAGAGTTTCCGCGACGACATTACCAACAATCTGATCGAATGCTTTAACAAGCAGTTCAAAGCCTGGTACAAAACTAAACAAGGGTTCGCTTCTTTCGATTCCGCCAACAACCTCATCTCGCTTTTCCTTTTCTTCTACAATTTCGTCCGTCCCCATTCCGCACTCGACGGCCTTACCCCGGCCCAGGTTGCCGGCCTTCAACTTCCACCCAAAAGCAAATACAGGCTTTTGCTTGTCGCTTGATGAAATTCCTTGTTCCTCAGCGCTATTCTTTCATGTTTACTTTACAGAGCCATTAAGATGTTTGAATGTGGTTGATGATATTTCCTGTAGATCTAACTGCTGAGCGCTGATCATGACGTATCACTATAGCTATTCCTCCCTCCAGTGATACTTCCGGTGACAGAAGTGACGGTTCAGTGACAGTAGTTTTGATGAACTGTCACGCTGGAAAGCGGCTTGCAGCAAGGCTTTTAAAGCTTCAGTGACGAAAGTGACAGAACTTTTCATTTCATACTCACAACAACTCATAATCTTTTCCTTGTTCTCTGTACAATTCCAAACTTTATTCTTCCCGCCAAGAAGTTTGAAAGACTGTCACTTCTTTCACTTGTGGCTGGAAACCCTTGATATATGGGCGTTTTCGCGGTGACAGTTGCCTGTGAGAACTGTCACTCGACTGTCACTTCTGTCACTTTTAAGAAAGAAAATCCGTACTGTCATAACCATAAGACTTCTTGTACTGCTCCTTTGCCTCAATAGTGAGGGTGAGGTTTTTATAATAGGTGCCTTTATTGGTATGAACGGTCATCTCCTTAAAGGTGCAGCCGAGATGGGATGCCAATGTCTCTCTGAACTCTTTGGCTGTCTTGGCAAAGCCGTTATTGTTGTCATGGCACCATGCCCTGTAAACATCGTAGATGCGGCTCGTTGTAGCGGAATCATTAAACTTGCCTTCTGACCGCTCGCACATACATTCCTCATAGAAGGAGATCACAGTATTGTTCTCTGACATATATTGCTCTCTTGCAAGGCTTACACTGTCCGGCTCGGAAAAGCTGTACCCGTTTGCAATAACCGTCTGCAGCGCCATAACAGCCTTGTAGACGATGCCATCACGCTCGGCATACATTTTGTCAAGGAGTGTTTTGTCCTGCTTGTCCTTTGGAATGACATTAGGGCAGCGCACCACCATGATGCGGTCATAGACCCATTTGCCATCATCGCCGCCAAACTTGGGAAGTCTGTTCATGCAAAACCAGAGCAGCCCGTTGTAGGTGAACTCAAAGGCCTGCTGTCCTTTGAACTCGGCATATAGGCTGTCGCCGCCGGTAATTTTCTTAAATGTTTTCAACTCATCTACGGATAAAAAACTCATATCCGAGCTACCGGCAAGGCGTGTGCCATATATCGCGCCGGTGCCGAAACGCGCTTCAATCTCCTTAAGGTCGATTCCTATGAAGTTACCCTTGCCGAGCAACCGCTCTACAAGACTCTTTAGCTGAGATTTGCCGGTGTCGCCATCGCCGACAAGGAAAAGTGCTTTTTTCATTCTCCATCCCTTGATGTTGGAGATGCATACACCGATAAACTCAAGGAGCAGGTGTTCTATGGCCTTGTCTCCGTCCGTGAGGGTGTGCATATACCTGTCGAAGACCGGCGTAGGCGTTTCCCTTCCCGACCAGTTGCACGGAATCTGAATGGTGGAGAGGATATCCGGGGAGTGTGGTGCAAGAATGGCGTTATCTGCGGTGATACGGAGCAGACCATTTCTGAAGTTGATTAAATCCTCATCGGCGTTCAATTCATCCTGGCTAACATAATTAAGGTCAGTGGTGATATGCTGTAAAGTTTCGCTGACGATGCCCATTCTCACAAGTTCCTCGTCATAATCTGCGATGTACTGCTTGATAATGCCCATCAGCATATTGTCGGCATAGAGCCGATAACAGCCGTTTTCGTAGACATATTTCAAAAGGCCCTGCTTTCCGTTATCCCTTACAAGCACATAGCGGAGATGCTCGCGTACGTACTTTGCAAGGAGCGGAACGCTGACATAGGGTTCACCGGTCTGTTCATGAAATTTGATGAAGTATGGATGCTCCATCCTGGATTTATGAAAGGTGCCATGACAGGCATTAATACCGGCATTGATTGTGGCTTCTCTGTAATCGTCACGCTCCCATTTTTCGCGATAGAGGGCAGAACTGCGGAAGATTTCATCAATAGCAGCGGGATCTGGCCCGGTACGGAATGCAATCATGGCGCACAGCGCCGCGTCAGCCTCGGAGTGAGAGCCATATCCGGAGATATCTCCATCGTCATACAGCTTCTTGAATTTCTCTCCGTTTTTCTGCTTGCGTAAGTTGCAGACAATATCGAAAACGGCGCGGTCGCCGTCACGCTTGGCACTGTACTTGGCTTTTCCTTTGCGACGCATATTTTTATCAAGCGTCGTAAGGACTGCCGCGGTACATTCGCGCAGAGGCTTATCATTAATGATATTGCCGGTAAAAGCGGCAAAGCGGTTTGTAATGCCGCCGATATACAGTTCCAAATTGTTATGGGGATTTTTCGTATAGAACTGCCGATCGAGTTTTAAATTCCCGTTTTTATCAATGTAGGTAGGGATTTGTGTAAAGTCGCATTTGCCATATTGATGTATGCCTGTGCCGCTGACCGAGTATTCTGCATAAGAGTCATGCCTTGCTAAAATCGTCTGCACAAGCGGATCTGTAATCGCTTTATGGTCGATGTCTATGAAGTAATAGCCTTTCGGTATCTTAAAACCGATACCGGCGGCAACAGGATTATGCTCCTTTGCTTTTACTGCCTCATTGTATGTGACCCATGTATGAGACCATTTGTCATCTGTTCCGGTTGGGCCGCCTCCAGCCGCAAAAGGTTTCTTCGTCGGTTTGCCATTTTTATCCGTTGCCCATCGCCACAGCATCCATATCTTCATATCCATCAGTTCCTGCATTGCGTTTGCCGTCTTGTCCACCTCCTCTCCGCTGCTTTTTGTGCTGCCATTATTCGTGCGCCGAGTTTATGACCAGCCACTCCTTAAAGGCTTCAACAGGAATCAGGATTCTCGTACCAACCCGTATGACTGGAAATCCCGGCTTTTTTACAAGTTCGTAGGCCTTCGGCAGGCTAATGCCCATCTGCGCCGACAGTTCCTGCACACTCATGGTCGTCTTTTCCATATACTCTTTCCTCCTTATCTTGATAGTCGTTTCGGTTTCCACATCCACCGTTCGCTACCGTTCCTGAGGCAGCCACCTGCTCGTGGTCTCCCCGTATCCGATTGCAGCAGAAGCGCTCCGGCTTTCACCATCGTGGCGGCTACGCTGCAAAAGTATCTCTTGCGGGCGGACTATTCAGTTGTCAAGGATCCGGAAATTAAGTGGTTTTACAATTTGTTCTTGTATTCAATGCCATTGTATAATACAATGTAAGTGATGTTAAATTTTTGATAGAGTACAATAAAGTTCGCAATTTCGAAAAGGCATAGAAAAGCCATTG
>CALCDS010000060.1 GCA_937900065.1 uncultured Clostridiaceae bacterium
GGCTTTTTGGATTTTCGGTAAAGGAAGGCAAAAGTTCTATTTATGCGGGACCGCGTATTGAAATAATGAAAGGCTCGGGAAGGGGCAAATGCGGGCATATTGCAATCGCTACAAATGATATAAATAAAGCCCGGACCTATCTTGAAGGGCTTGGTTTGCAGTTTGATTCAAGCTCTCAAAAATATGACAAGCAGGGTAAATTGATAGTCATTTATCTAAAAGATGATATAGGTGGATTTTCGATTCACCTTTTGCAGAAATAAATCAGGTAAAATACAAGCTTGGAGGTTTAGAAATAATGATTCGTCAATGGAATGAAGAATCTCTTGATCATAGAAATGCTTTGCTTTATGCTATGGGAATATCAAAAGAAGATGCCAAAAGGCCGATCATAGGCATTATAAATTCATGGAATGAAATGAATCCAGGGCATTTTCCTTTTAAGGATATAGTAAAGGACATAAAAAAGGAAATTTATGCAGGTGGATGCCTTGCGCTCGAATTGCCTGTCACGGGCATATGCGACGGGATATGCTCGAATACTCCGGGAGACCGCTACACCCTTCCTGCACGTGATATGGTTTCTTCTGAAGTTGAAACCGTTGCAGAGCTGAACATGCTTGAAGGAATGATAATGCTGGGAAGCTGTGATAAAGTCGTTCCCGGGATGATAATGGGAGCACTCAGGGTAAACATTCCGACCGTTATGTTTACAGGCGGATTCATGGCTCCGGGAAAGTACAAGGGCAGGATGATCACGCTCACTCACACAAAACAAGCATACGCTGCATATGTGGCAGGCGAAATAACGGTTCAAGAATACAAGGACATCGTTTCGAATGCTTGTCCGACGCCAGGCGTATGCCCGTTTATGGGCACTGCGAATACCATGTGCGCTACAGCTGAAATTTTGGGATTATCGCCGCACGGCAATGCGTCTGTAAGATCGCAAACACCTGAGTGGAGAGAGATGGGATTGACTGCGGCACGCAAGATTGTGGAACTGGTAAAAAAAGAGATACGTCCTCTTGATGTCATAAAGTTGGAGAATTTTTTAAACGTCGTACGCTATGTAATGGCTACCGGAGGCTCTACGAATTCCGTGCTGCATATACCTGCGATCGCAAGGCAGGCAGGATACGATATCACGCCTGAAGTTTTTGATAAGATAAGCCGTGAGATTCCAGTAATCAGCACGATTTATCCTAACCATCCGAAATTTACAATGGCTGAGTTTTCAGCAGCAGGCGGACTTGGAGCCGTGGTTTCTGAACTTGCAAAAGCAGGCAAAATAGACACTAAGGCAAACGGAATGTTCGGGACCATAGCCGATAAGATCGCAATATCTTCAAATTTAAATAAAGAAGTGATCCATACTGTCTCAGACCCAATAAATAAACAAGGCGGTTTGGCTGTGCTTTCCGGCAATATCGCCACTGACAGCGCAATTGTAAAATTTTCTGCCGTGGATAAAAAAGCTTGGAAGTTCACAGGCCCTGCCAAGGTATATGATTCACAGGATGCCGCATGGAGGGCCATGCTCAAAGATGAAATCACTGCCGGCGACGTTGTAGTCATACGCTACGAAGGCCCGAAAGGTTCTCCCGGTATGCCGCATATGGAGACATTTATGGCGGCTGTACTTGGCAAACATCTTGGAACAAAGATTGCGCTTGTTTCCGACGGGAGATTTTCAGGAGCCACGGGCGGTTTGGCAATCGGGCATGTTTCACCTGAAGCCTATGATGGAGGCAATATCGCACTGATACAAAATGGTGATATAATACACATTGATATTGAGAACAGGACTTTGACCGTTGATGTGACGGATCAGGAATTTGCAAAGCGCAGACAAAACTGGAAACCTGTTGAAAAAGTTGCTAAGGGCTGGTTAAAGGTTTATAAGAAAAATACCACTTCAGCCCACAGAGGAGCGACCATATACTGGGATTGATCGTAATAGACATCTATATTGCTTTGATTGCTTGGGTAGCTGTTATCAAATTTGAAATGCAGGGGTGGGATTATGATAAATATCAAAACGGTTGCACAATATGCCGGGGTATCCTCCAGTACGGTTTCACGTGTTTTAAGCGGCAAAAGCTATGTAAATGAAAATACAAGGCAGCGTGTGTTAAAGGCGGTAAAGGAACTTAACTACAGTCCCAACACCCTTGCCAAGGGACTAAAAATAGGACGCACAAATACAATCGCTCTGATGGTACCAAGCATTGAAAACCAGATGTTCCCAATCGTTGCGAGGGGTGTGGAGGATACCGCACGCAAGAATGGATTTACGGTTATATTGTGTAATACCTATGAGGATATAGAAGTTGAAAGGCAATATATAAAAAAACTTAAGAACAGATGGACCGACGGCTTTATTGTATGTTCGATGCTCCCAAACAGCGATCACATAAGGCAGCTTAAAAACGAGGGTTTCCCTGTAGTTTTAACCTCACGTTATTATGATGATCCGATCGATGCCGTGGTAATAGACAACTACAGCGCAGCATATAATGCTGTTTGCTACCTTATAAAAAGGGGGCATAAGCGCATCGCGATCGCAATGGGCCGAAAGGAGCTCTCATTGTACAGGAAAAGGTTTGAAGGATATATAGATGCCTTGAAGTCAAACAACATACCAGTCGATAAAAACCTTATAATGTATGAAACTGATGGTACAAACAGTTTTTATGATCTGACACGGGATTTGATCAAAAGCGGGAACGTACCTGACGCTGTTTTCGCAACAAGTGACCCAAAGGCAATCGTGGTCATAAGGGCGATCCGCGATTGCGGATTCAAGATACCTGATGATATATCGGTGCTTGGGTTTGATAATATTGAAATGAGTGCTTTGATTGATCCGCCTCTTTCCACAGTGGGACAGCCTTTTTATGAGATGGGCTCTCTTGCAACCAAAAAACTTATCAGATTGATTGAACAAAAGGGTAAAAATAAAGAGCATATCGATCCTGTAATCGATGTTTTGGATACCAATTTGATCATAAGAAAATCTACACGTTAGGAGGCAGGCGGTATGGTTCGTTTTGGGATCAACTTATGGAATTGGACACCTGTTTTTAGTGATGAACATATGGACTTGATTGACAGAGCTGCTAAAATCGGTTTTGGCGCCGTGGAAATCGGAATGAACCAAACCGGATTTAACTATAAAGAAGTCAAAAGCCATATTGATGCAAACGGACTTGAACTTACATTGTGCGCTGCGCTTACAAAGGGAAGGGATATCTCAAATTTTGATGAGGAAATCCGCAAAAATGCAAAGCGTTATATGATAGATTGCTTTAAGGCCGGGGGAAAGATGGGTGCCAAGTTATTTGTAGGCCCTGTTTTTGCCGGAGGAGGAAAGGCCCATGATCTAAGCCTTGATGACAGCAAAAGGGAATGGCATCTTGCAGTCCTTGGAATCAGGGAAATGGCTGATGAAGCATCCAATTTTGGCATAACAATAGGGCTTGAGCCTATAAACAGGTATCGTACCAGCGTTGTAAACACTGCAGAGCAGGCGCTTAGGATGATTTATGATATCGATAAGCCAAATGTCGGGATACTGTTTGATACTTATCAGGCAAACATTGAAGAGTCCAGCATTTCGTCGGCTCTTGAGTCAGTGCTGAAAGCAAACAAATTGGTCCATTTCCACGCATGTGAGAACCACAGGGGCGCACCCGGTACGGGGCACATACCATGGAAGGATTTGATTTCAATACTTAAGAAGTATAAATATCAAGGCCATCTTACAATGGAGACTTTTGCTAAGGGGGGATTGGATGCGGGATGGTATCCTCTTGCCAAAACTCAGGACGAGCTTGCCAGGATAGGCCTTGAGAATTTGCAGAGTTTTTACAAGATGACAATTTAAGTTTGCGAGTATTGCTTTTAAGAAATTCGTAATCGATTGCAATATCGTCAATTTAAAAAGGGGTGATGTTTAATGTCAACATTTGAAAAGTTTAATTTTAAAACCATGGACGAAATAAAAAGCAAGATCAGCGAGCTGGGAGTAAACATTTCTCTATCTGAAGATTTATCGCCGCTTGCAAAGCCTGTAAAGATAGGGAATGTGATTGCACCAAACTCTATGGCGATTTTGCCTATGGAAGGCTGTGACAGCGAGAGCGACGGTACTCCATCAGAACTTGTGAGGAGGCGTTACAGTCGTTTTGCTGCCGGCGGCGCAGGTCTTCTGTGGTTTGAAGCATGTGCCGTGGTCAACGAGGGCAGAGCCAATCCGCGCCAGATGGCTATCACAAAAGGCAATGTAGGCGAATTTGCAAAGCTTATAAAAACTGCGGACTTATCTGCAAAAGAATATAACGGAAGCGATCATAGGCCTGTGAAGGTGCTTCAACTGACCCACTCAGGCAGATATTCCCGTCCAAAGGGGGAGGCAGCTCCTATAGTCCCCCAGCACGACCCGCTGCTGGACCCTAAGGTAGGGCTTGATGCGAATTCTCCAGTTGTTACGGATGAATACTTAGACGCATTGACTGAAAAGTATGTTCAGGCCGCACATCTTGCAAGAGAGGCCGGGTTTGACGGAGTCGATATAAAATCCTGCCATAGATATTTACTGTCGGAGCTTCTTGCAAGCCACACGCGCAAGGGCAAATATGGAGGAAGTTTTGAAAACCGTACCCGCTTTTTGCTTAATACAATAAAAGCCGTTCGAAAAGAAGTGGGCGATGATTTTATAATAGCATGCCGCTTCAATGTGTTTGATGCGCATCCATATCCATATGGATTTGGTGTTGATAAGGAAGACTGCTGGAAGCCCGATTTGACTGAGCCTTTAAAGCTGGTCAAATTGTTGGCCGAAAATGGAATAAATCTGTTGAGCAATTCTGCCGGAAATCCTTATTATCGTTTCCCACAGGTCACAAGGCCGTTTGACAGCCCGATCATCGGAGGAGAGACACCGAATGAACACCCATTGGAGAGCGTTGCAAGGCTGTTTGATTTCACACGCCAGATTCAAAAGACTGCGGGACATGTTCCTGTAGTTGGAAATGGCTACAGCTGGCTGCGCCAGTTTATTCCTAACGCAGGAGCCGCTAATCTTTCAGACGGATCATGCAGTCTTGTGGGATTAGGCCGCCAGGCATTTGCTTATCCTGACGCACCGAGGGACATATTTACAAAAGGCAGGATGGAACCCAAAAAATGTTGCATCACTTGCAGCAAATGCACGCAGATCATGAGGGATCACGGACGTACCGGCTGCGTTGTAAGGGACAGCAAAGTTTATCTTCCCCTTTTCAAAGAGGCAAGACAAAATGCTATGCAGAATAAATAAAATCCATCGTAAAGAGGAGAACTGCCATGAGTGAAATTGTAAACAGAGTTGGAAGGGTCGTGGAACCTGGAAAGGTTGATTTTTTGACCCGTATGGTCGCACAGCCTAAGCCGAATCAAGTTGTCATAAAAGTCGTATCGAGTGCAATTTGCGGAAGTGATTTGCATATATATAAGGGCAAGCATCCTTCAGCACCGCTTCCCGTGACCATAGGACACGAGTTTTCAGGTGATGTTGTATCCGTAGGAAGCAAGGTCACTAAGGTTAAGATTGGAGACAGGGTGACGGCGGAGCCGGTTATTGTTTGCGGCAAATGTGATGCATGCAGAAGGGGCAACTATGGCTACTGCGAGAATATAAGCTTTCTTTACCGCAATGGGGACGGCGCCATGGCCAATTTCATTACAGTACAAGAACCTTATGTATATAAGCTGCCCGAATATCTTTCATATGATGCCGGAGCATTGATCGAGCCTTTATCGGTAGCCGTTCATGCAGTGCGCAGAGCCGATATAAAATTGGGAGACAAGGTCCTTGTGATAGGCGCAGGTGCAATAGGAATACTGATTGCCGCGCTTTGCAAAAAGGATGGAGCGACTGAAGTCGCAATCACTGATTTCTCGCAGAAGCGTTTGGATATGGCTGTAAAATTAGGAGCTACAAAAGCCATAAATGCATCCAAGGAAAATGTTTATGAAGTTGTAAATGAGCTTACGAATGGTATCGGGATGGATAAAACATTTGAATGTGTCGGCCTTGAAGCCACATTCAAAGAAGCAATGATGTCGCTTCGTAAAAACGGGCTTGCAACGATCATCGGCATATTTGAGAATCCCAATATTTCCATTCCTGCAACGCGTTTTATAACGCATGAAATCAAAGTACAGGGCTCACAAGGTTACTGCTGGGATTTCCCCATAGCTCTTGAAGTATCAAAAGAAATCAATATAGAAAAACTGATAACGCATACATTCAAATTAGAGGACTTGAACAAAGCTCTTGAAACCTGTCTCGATAAGAGTTCAGG
>CALCDS010000061.1 GCA_937900065.1 uncultured Clostridiaceae bacterium
TTTTTAAATCTGGTTATCCATATTTTGGATAAGATGCCTTATATGTTTAAAACCCTCATTATACTTGTTAAATAAATGGCTATGTTGATGTTAAGCCATATATATGATATATTAATTAATTGAAATAAGAAAACGTCAAAATACCCTAAATTATAACATAACTCTACATATGATATATAATATATGTATATAGAATTAAATGTTGGGCCTTATTGCCTAATATACAAAGGAGGAGCCATATGAAAATTTTAACTTTCAAAAAAGGTGTACATCCACCTCAAAATAAGTACTTAACCCAAAATATGGCTATTGAGTACCTGTTGCCTGAAGGTGACCTCGTCTTCCCGATGTCCCAGCATGTGGGCACACCGTGTGAACCTATTGTAAAAAAAGGGGACAAGGTATTGCTCGGGCAGAGGATAGGCGAGCCGAAAGATGCTGTGTCGGTTCCAATACACAGCAGCGTTTCAGGTATTGTCAAAGATGTAATTCCATATCTTGTACCGGGAGGGAATAAGGTACTGTCGGTCATTATTGAAAATGACAAGCAGTATGAAAAGTGCGAAGGTCTTGCTCCACGCAAGGACTATCACAATCTCTCAAAGCAAGAGCTGACAAGCATAATAAGGGATGCGGGAGTTGTAGGAATGGGAGGAGCGACATTTCCAACGCATATAAAACTTACACCTCCGGCTGATGAAAAAATCGATTCTATAATCGTAAATGGCGCCGAGTGTGAGCCATATATAACTTCCGATTACAGAGTTATGCTTGAGGAAACCGATAGGGTTGTGCAAGGTTTAAAGATTGTGCTTTATATGTTCCCGAATGCCAAGGGTTATATAGGCATTGAGGATAATAAGAAAAAAGCCATTGAAGCAATGAGAAATGCTGTAAAGAATGAACCAAATATAGAAGTCAAAGTATTAAAGACCAAATATCCGCAGGGCGGAGAGAAGCAGCTCATATATGCTATAACGGGAAGGAAAGTGCCGGAGGGTGCTATTCCGGCAAAGATAGGATGCATAGTTCAAAACGTTGAAACAATGGTGGCGATTGAGAGATCAGTGCTGAGAGGTCGCCCGCTCATGAGAAGGATTGTAACTGTAACCGGGGGTGCAATTCAAAACCCTAAGGTATTCAATGTAAGGTTGGGGACTTCATTTAGGGAATTGATCAATGCAGCAGGAGGGTTTAAAGAAGAACCCGTAAAAATAATTTCAGGCGGCCCCATGATGGGAATTGCAATAAGTAGCATTGATGTTCCGGTGGTAAAGAGCACATCTTCAATAGTCTGCATGACTGCTAAGGAAGCAGCACTTCCTGAAGAAAATGTATGCATAAGGTGTGGAAAATGTGTAAATGCATGTCCTATGAATCTTGTGCCTACAGAAATGAATCGAGCTGTTGTTAAGGGAGATTATGAACGATTCGAAAAGCTGCATGGAATGGATTGCATAGAATGCGGATGCTGTTCATATGTATGTCCTTCAAAGAGGTATCTTGTTCAATCTTTCCGCACGGCAAAGAAGATTATTATGGATAACAGAAGAAACAGAGGCGAGCATAATGTCTGAAACAACATTGGTAGTATCATCATCCCCCCATATACGCTCAAGAGAGAGCATACAGAGCATCATGGGAAATGTGCTGATTGCGTTGGCTCCAGCCACATTTGCAGCAATATACTTTTTTAAATTACAGGCATTTTTAATTATATTGGTTTCGGTATTATCTGCTGTAGTTTCTGAGGCATTGTGGCAAAAGCTGACAGGTCAGAGAGTAACGGTTAACGATTTGAGTGCTGTTGTAACAGGAGTCCTTTTGGCATTCAACCTGCCTTCCTCGGTGCCTTTATGGATTCCGGTTGTCGGCAGCGCTTTTGCGATTATAATAGTAAAACAGTTTTTCGGAGGAATGGGACAGAATTTTATGAATCCGGCTTTGGCTGCAAGGGCGTTTTTGCTCGCGTCATGGCCGTCCATAATGACAAATTGGGCAGCTGACGGAGTGACGGCCGCAACAACTAGCGCAACATCATCGGCTACGGTTGATGCGGCATCATCGGCAACAGTGCTTGGAATATTAAAATCGGGCGGAGGAAATCTTCCGGCGCTTTGGGATTTATTTATAGGAAATGTAGGCGGATGCATTGGAGAGACTTCAGCATTAGCGCTTTTAATCGGCGGCGCTTATCTGGTTTATAAGAAGGTAATCACAATCAATATCCCGGCATCATATATAGGGACAGTGTTCCTGCTTACATGGATTTTGGGAAGAGACGGCACGCTGTTTACCGGCAAACCGGTGTATGAAATATTTGCAGGCGGACTGATGCTTGGAGCCATATTCATGGCAACAGATTATTCATCGTCGCCAATAACGCCTCTAGGCCAGATCATAATGGGCGTAGGCTGTGGAATAATGACAACAGTGATTCGAATTTACGGAGGATATCCTGAAGGAGTATCATATTCCATACTTTTCATGAATCTGTTTGTGCCTCTGATTGATAAATTCACAATTCCTGAAGCCTTTGGAGGGAAGAAAAAATGAAAGAAAATTTAAAGTTAGGGCTGATACTTCTGATTATAACGTCTATAGCTGGACTTTGCCTTGGAGAAGCATATTCGATAACAAGAGAGCCTATAGAAAAGCAGGCTATAATGGCAAACATTGATGCACTGAAAGAGACGCTTCCTGGTGCGGACGATTTCAAAAAGAAAAATGTATCGATACCTGCAAGTTCAGTTGTAAAAGAAGCATATGAAGGTTTATCGAACGGGAAGTCTGTTGGATATGCGATCAAAGTTACTAGCAAGGGCTTTAAGGGAGAAATTGAAATAATGGTTGGAATATCTCCTGAAAGCAAAAAAATTTCCGGGATCAAAATAATTTCCAATTCGGAAACAGCAGGCCTCGGAGCAAATTCCACAAAGCCTGAGTTTTACGGCCAATTCAAAGGAAAGTCGATCAATAGTCCTTTGAAAGTAGTAAAGGGCGGCAATGCAAAAGACAACGAAATCGATGCCATAACCGGTGCTACCATAACTTCAAATGGCGTAACCGACGGAGTCAATGAAGCAGTTAAATTTTATGCCTCTACTCTAAAAGGAGGGGAGAACAAATGAATATTGCAACTGAAAGATTATATAACGGAATAATAAAGGAAAACACAACATTTGTACAAGTCATTGCAATGTGCCCTACGCTTGCCGTAACTACAAGCGCAATGAACGGGCTTGGGATGGGGCTTACAACTACGATGGTGCTTATGGCATCCAACACGGTAATATCGGCTCTTAGAAAATTCATACCATCCAAGATACGTATTCCTGCATATGTAACCATTATAGCAGCATTTGTAACAGTAATGGAATTTTTGCTTCAAGGTTTTGCGCCAGGCTTATATTCAGCGCTTGGATTATTTATACCGCTTATAGTTGTAAACTGTGTGATACTCGGAAGGGCTGAAGCATATGCCTCAAAGTCGGGAGTCGTAGCATCATTTTTCGATGGTTTGGGGATAGGACTGGGCTTTACGCTGTCTCTTACATTGCTCGGCATAATAAGGGAAGCATTGGGAGTCGGATCCATATTCGGCTTCAGGATAATGCCTGCAGCATATAAACCCGCCACTATAATGATACTTGCACCCGGTGCATTTTTTACCCTGGGCATACTTATGGCTTTGATAAACTTGTACAGGATGAAAACTGCCAAGCCCGGAGAGAAGCCGAAGATGGTTGAACCTAAATGTGCTGCTTGCAGCCATTGCGGCGAGTGCGGCATATCCAAGGCAGCCTAAAAAATGTGGATTTTCTAAGGAGTGATAATCTTGAAAATATTTTATATAATTCTAGGCTCCATACTGGTGAACAATTTTGTATTGTCAAGGTTTCTTGGAATATGTTCATTTTTAGGCGTATCCAAAAGGACAGATACAGCCTTTGGTATGGGACTTGCCGTAACATTTGTTATGGCGCTTGCATCGTTTATTTCCTATATAGTATTTCACTGGATATTGGTACCTCTTCACATAGAGTACTTGTATACTCTTGCGTTTATAGTTGTAATCGCAGCATTGGTGCAGTTTGTAGAGATGGTCATACGAAAAACCAATATAGGGCTTTATAAAGCGCTTGGCATATATTTGCCGCTTATAACTACAAACTGTGCAGTGCTTGCTGTTGCAGTTATAAACATGAACGAAGGCTATAATTTGATCGAATCGGTTATAAACGGAATTTCCGCTGCACTCGGATACTTCCTGGCAATATGCCTGCTCGCAGGCATAAGGGGAAGAATCGACAACAATGAGAAAATGCCGACTGCCCTGCGGGGTTTTCCTATTTCATTGGTTACGGCAGGACTCATGTCGATTGCATTTTTAGGATTTCAAGGCTTGTTGAAATAAGGAGTGAACAATATGGACATAACAAATTTAATATATCCCGTTATAAGCTTGGGTGGATTGGGTGCTATCTTTGGTGTCCTCCTCGGTTATGCGTCCAAGAAATTTGCTGTTGAAGTTGATCCCAAAATACCTTTGGTGAGGGAAGCTTTGCCTGGAGCAAATTGCGGGGGATGCGGATATGCAGGATGCGATGCCTGTGCCAAGGCAATAGTAGAAGGCTCGGCGCCTCCGAATGTTTGCTCGGTCGGAGGAGCTGCAACTGCTGAAAAAATAGGAAACATACTCGGCTTGAATGTTAAGGTCAGTGAACCCAAACTAGCGTTTGTAAGATGCAGCGGAGACTGCAAACAGTCTAAAGAAAAATACAAATATTACGGAGTGCAAAGCTGCAAAGCTGCTTCCATTATACCTGGGGCAGGTTCAAAAGCATGCTCATACGGCTGCCTGGGATTTGGAGATTGTGCTAGAGCATGTGAATTTGGAGCTATAAGCATAGTTGAGGGAATAGCTGTTGTAGATGAGAAAAAGTGTACGAGCTGCGGCATGTGCGTAAATGCCTGCCCAAGGGGACTTATAGATATGGTGCCTGCTTCCAAGAAAGTAAG
>CALCDS010000062.1 GCA_937900065.1 uncultured Clostridiaceae bacterium
GATGAGAGAATATGGGTTGCCGGATATGGTAAACTTGTGAGAATATCTCATCTACAGCGGCCGGATTATTTTCCCTCAACACAGGTGTGGAAACTTGAAGAAGATTGTACTGGCATGGTAAGGTTTATGGGAGAGATAATCCTGTTTACAGAAAATACAGCAACATTGGTTTCAGGAAGCACTCCAAATTTCAGTTTAGCCGATCATTATATATATAAAAAGCTCCCAGGCAATTATGGATGTTCACAGCATAGGAGCATTGCTATAGGCGATAATGCTGTTTACTGGGCAAACAAAGACGGTGTATATAGATACAGATATTTGCCTACAGGTTACAGCATCCCTGAGTGTGTATCGGAATTTGTTTTACCCAATGGCCATCAAAGAAGTGTTAAGAAATGGCTTAATAATATCGCTGATTGGGGCAATGTATTCGCAGTGTATTTTGACCATGAGTACAGGCTATATATCGGTAACAGGCAGGTAATAGTTTTTGACAGTATCAACAGTTCATGGGCTTTATATGAATATGACAAAGAATTTAACTGCGGAATGGTATATGACTATGAGCTTTATTATGCAAAGGATTATCTATACCATATGGACTACAATTATGACCCATACGGGACAACGTATGATGGGTTGAGTGATGATGGAGTACCGATTATACAGGACTTAAAGAGCAAATTCTTTGACTTTGGTAAAGCTGCAAACAAGAAAAAGTTCAAAGAGTTATATTTCACCATTTATACGGAGCTTATAAGCTACAATATCCTTCTAAACCTTAATCTTGATAATGAGTATGAGCAGATTCCAGAGCAAATTGTAAATACTGTTGCCAGGATGGGTGAAATAAGGTTCGGGGATAGACTGAATTTTAGGGAAACAAACCTTAATTATCCTGTCAAAATACATCATAAAGGCAAAAAATATAACATCCAATATGAGCTTGTTTTAAGTGACCTTAATATGGCATTTACCTTATTATCAGCAGTATTATCCTTGAAGATAAAGGAGTTGAAATAATATGGGAGGTACTTTACAACCTATAAATCTAAAAAAAGATTATAAAAATAGAGATATACTTGATTACGTTCGATGGAATGCTGACCAGCAGGCTATCGAAAACGTTGCAAACAAACTCATAAACTCAACTGAAGATGGAGACAGCGGGGCTGATAATATTTCCATGACTGCTATTCAGTCTATTAGCACGGCTACAAGTTTACAATCGTTCCTCGAGGCTCTTGCTGCTATGTTAATATCGGCTCAAGCTGCTGCTAAACTTGGTGCAGTTGCTCCTGATGCGGATATATCTGGGAATAACATACAGGCCATATTGAATTCGCTCAAGACTTATATTGATTCAGCTTTGAATACATTGAGCGATAATATGGATTCAATGAACGCATCATTAGTTGGCAATATAAACGAGCGTGTAAAATCTGCTGACCTTGCTAAAACAGATGGTACTGGAGGATCTAACATAGTAGGTTCACAAAGTATAATAGGAGTTCAAGGTAACACAGTATACCAGCAACTCTTGGGTTTAAAACAACTTATAGATGATATTGAAGCAGGTGTTTTGCCTGATGGATATATTGATAATACAAAACTTGCAGATGATATAAAAATAGGCTCGCTTGCAGCTTTAGCCACCGCCGTTAAGACTTCCGTCGTAAATGCCTTGAATGAAATTGTGGATAATATAGGAGATTTATCTACATTGTCAACTACCGATAAAACCAAAGTTGTAAATGCCTTGAATGAAATACTTGGAAATGTCGGAGACAAGGCTAATTTAACTACTACAAACAAAACAAGCCTTGT
>CALCDS010000063.1 GCA_937900065.1 uncultured Clostridiaceae bacterium
TGTATCATTATAAGTTCATGAATTTTATATATGCGGCAAGCCATGCAAAGCCGCCCACAAAACCGGCGATCACATCGCTTGCATAATGTACGCCCAAATATATCCTGCTGATGCCAATAAATAATATAATAAACGATATCAAAGCTGAAACCATAACTTTTTGCCAGCCGTCATATAAATTTTTCTTATTATAAATATAAAGTAAAAGGCCGTAAAAAGCTATGCTTATCATGGAATGTCCACTTGGAAAGCTGAAATTGTTTGCATAAGTGAGCTTCAAAAACTCAGGTCTTGCCCTGTGAAATATCAGTTTGAGCAATTCGTTGGTCAGCCATATCAAAAGAGCATTTAGACCCACAATTACACTCGGCCATCTTGTTTTGTTAAAGCCCTTTCTCTTTGAATCATCATTAGTTATATTGTTTTTATCGACCCTATGGTCCCTGATCAAATCAACCACGATAAGCAAAATAGATAATGAGGTGATAAAATATCCCGAGCCAAAATTTGTTATAAACCGCATGAATGAGGTCATACTGCCTGATGCATGCTTTGATAGAAAGTAATATGCTCCATTATCAAGCCATGTGAGCTTTTCATTTGACATTCCTATGGCAAGCATTATAAAAAGCATTATCGGGAACAATTCCAGTATTGCCATCTTTCTATACTTGCCTTTATATATCAGTGCCGTAACAGCCCAAAGTCCAAAAATAAGCAGCATGACAAACCTGTCCATTTATCTACCCTCCCTCATTACAAATAAAGTTTACTCCAAATGGACAATTAATCAATCACATATCAAGAATTCTAAACTGATAGCTGCTGTCTTTTAAATATTTTATTATCATATTCAGAGCATCAGCGCTGGTTTTGGATACGGCGTGCAAAAGTATGACAGCACCATTGTGGCAGTTCTCTACAACATTATTATAAATATATGCAGCCTCTTTGCCTTCAACCCAGTCAACGCATGCCACACTCCAAAATACTGTTTTATATCCTGTTTCGCTGGCTGCTTTCATAACTTTTTCAGACCATTCTTCATATGGAAGTCTTAGATATTTCATGGATATTCCGTATTCTTTCTGCACTGCATCATGAAGATCCAATATTTCTCTTTTAATCCTATACTCAGTTAAGCCATTTAAATGCCTGTAGTTAGCAGTATGATTTTGAAGCGAATGCCCTTCATCTATAATTCTGTCAACTATTTCAGGATTATTTTCAAGATAGGAAGATACTATGAAAAAAGTGGCTTTTACATTGTTTCTTTTAAGCACATCCAATACGGCCTTGGTATTCCCGGATTCATATCCTAAATCTATTGTAAGGTATATTGACTTGCTTTCAGGATCGCCAACATAAACGCCTTTATATTTTGATAAAATAGCTCTTGCTTGTTCAGGTATGTCAGGCTGCTTGTGAGTTTTATTTTTTTTTACTTCCCATCCATGGTTTGTATCGTCAATATCACTTCCTCTAAATGCAGTGTATATGTGATCTCTAGTTGCAGGCATGACACACAATAACGATATGATAGCCAGCACAAATACAAATAATCGCTTCATAATATATCTCTCCCATAAAGTATTTTATATCACGAATATTATTTGCATATATGCTTTATATAAAACATAACCTAATTCCATGTAATCACAATCCATATAACCTTTTGATATATAAAATGCAATCCATGCAAAGCAAGTTAAGACTTTACATACCGAAGTTAAGATGTTAATTTATTAATATAAGCTGTTTCCTATTGATAAACTCTCAATTATGAATAACCTTGGTTGATTTTCTACCTGATTTTGAAATTAAAGTAGAGGTACACTATAATGAAAGGAAGTAATAAAGTGGAAAAAGTAGTTGAAAGATTTTTGAAATACATAAAATATGATACAAGTTCCAAAGATGACCAGGAAACCTACCCAAGCACCCCAGGACAGCTTTTGCTCCTAAAAGACATTGAAAAAGAGCTTATATCAATGGGAATGCAGAATGTAACAACCGACAAATACGGTTATGTCTTTGCAATGTTGGCACCAAATATCGATAAAAACATACCAACAATAGGATTCATAGCCCATGTGGATACCAGCCCTGAAATATCCGGCAAAGATATTAAACCCCAAATCATTGAGAATTATGACGGAAATGATATCTTGCTTAACAAACTGCAAAATATAGTGCTTTCACCCAAAGATTTTCCTGAACTTAAAGACTATATAGGGCAGACCATAATAACCACGGATGGTACGACCCTCCTTGGCGCAGATGACAAAGCAGGCGTTGCGGAAATAATAACCGCAATGGAATATCTGATAGAACACCCTGAAATAAAGCACGGCAAAATAATGATAGGCCTTACATTGGATGAAGAAGTTGGCCGCGGAGTCGACTTTTTTGATGTGAAAAGATTCAATTCCAAATTTGCATATACGGTTGACGGCGGAGCCATTGGTGAACTCGAATGCGAAAATTTCAATGCAGCCAGGGCTGATGTAATTATAACAGGCAAAAACACACACCCAGGTTCGGCAAAAGGCGTCATGGTAAATTCCATACTAATAGGAGCTGAATTTATAAATTCATTCCCTGATGATGAGACACCTGGAACTACGGAAGGATATCAAGGTTTTTATCATGTTTATGAAACTAGCGGAAGTGTAGACAGCCTATCCATGAAATACATATTAAGGGATTTTACAATGGATGGTTTAAACTCTAAAAAGGAATACATGAAAAACGTCACAGATAAATTAAACAAAAAATATGGAAAAGGCACTGTAAAGGTGAAAATAAAAGACCAGTACTATAATATGGCCGAGAAGATAAAAGAAAACAAGGACACTGTTGATATAGCATATAAGGCCATTCAGGAATGCGGAATAAAGCCAAAAGTTGCACCTATAAGAGGCGGCACAGATGGTGCAAGGCTCTCATACATGGGGCTTCCGACTCCCAACCTATTCACAGGAGGCTACAACTTTCACGGAAGATATGAATATATACCCGTTCCTTCAATGGTAAAAGCAGTTGAAGTAATTATAAAAATTTCAGAGCTTTATGCTGCCAAATAAAATGCATATACAGATACCAATATATGAATAAAAGGAGAGGAAAATCCTCTCCTTTTATTCATATATTTTAAACTTATGCTTTTTTGAGTTTAGGCCTATTCAATGCGAATCTTTCTTTTTTTCTCGTCGTTTCCCTTATTCAACTTTGGAAGAACGATTTTCAGCACTCCGTCCTTAAAGGAAGCATCTATTTTGCTGTCATCCACATTATCTATATAGAAGCTTCTCCTAAGTTCGCCATAATGCCTTTCATGTCTGATGTAATCCTGCCTTTTATCCTCTATGCGCTCATCCCTCTTTGCGCTTATAGTCAACTGGTTGTTGTAAAACTCGATATCTATATTATTTTTATCTACTCCAGGCAAATCTGCTTCCACAAGATAATTGTCGTCGGTTTCTTTTAAATCCACTCTAAAGCTGTTGTTCATACCGCTAAACATTGGATAGAAATCATCATCAAAAAAGTTTCTTAAAAATGGTGAGAAAAATTCATCCTTTGAATTTAAATTATTTTTTCTAAATGGCATCATACCAAACATTTTTAATTCACTCCTTTTGATTTATATATTCTTAACTTACAGCTATATAATAGAGCAAAGGTCAAAGATAGTCAAAGTCTAAATCTATCTATCTTAAATAATAAATCAACGATTTATTTAGAAATATTATCCTAATAAGTTTTTTTAATAATATTTTCAAATTTTTAAGCCGTTTTAGCCAAATTCGCATTAAAATATAAATGGCAATAAAAAAATGCAGCATCCAAAGATCAGTCCTTGAAATGCTGCATGAATCCACACAATCACTTCTCTAAAATCGGTAAAATCGAGCCGCCATTAGGTATCAAAATAACTTTTGCATCTTCACCCATTTCTTTATAAGCATAATCCAGTGCACTTTGCACATCATTGAACGGTTCCAAGAAAATATCCTTTACAAGTTTGGGATTTAGTTCAGATACAAGAAACACTTTGGCATTTTGCAGAACCATTGCAATCGCTGCGGCCTTGTGGCCTCCAAGCTTAAAGTTGCTTTTGATTTTTTTAATCAATTCTTCCGGATCTTTAGCTTTTAAAAGCCATTCTTCAAATGTCTTTTCACCCAAACCTTCCCTGCAGGATGCGACAAGTATTATTATCCCTGCTTTTTTGACTGCATACTTGGCATTATCCAATGCCTTTTGAGCCTGGTAAAGATTGATATCTTTCGGATACCCGCCTATTGAGGTAACGACTATATCCGCTTTTTCTTTGAAAGGTATCTTATAAAAACTGTCAAGGAATCTGCAGCCTTCCCTGTGCGCATCTATATAATCCCCTGCAACTGCTTTTATAATTTCCTTTTTTTCATCAAGGACCACATTCACAATAAAGTCTATGGGTATGAATTTTATTGCATCTTCTATATCTTTTCTTACCGGATTGGTTATGATATTGCCTGCATGGGCAGCCTCTTCAACCATTCTGCTGTGATTTGCCTGTATGGCTTCACGGGTTGAAACGCCCGGCATGATGGCTTTAGCGCCGCCGCTGTAGCCTGCAAAGTAATGATATTCTATATTTCCGAGACAGATCCTTCTGTCGGCTTTAACAACCGGTGTAAAAATATCAACCGGAGTATTGTTATCAGTATATCCCAAATGCACAAAATCATTTGAATCGCTGTCTATACAGTTTATCTTGTTATAAATATCTTCGCCTACAAGATACCTTTTTTCTTCCTCAGTCTGTTTTCTATGGCTTCCCAATGCAAATACAATAGTTATGTCCTCATTTTTCACTCCTGCTCTATATAGCTCCTCAAGTACAATTGGAAGTACTGTCCTGCTCGGCATAGGACGCGTTATATCGCTGGTTATGACTGCTATTTTCTCTCCCGGTTTAACTATTTCATAGAGTTTCTTTGTTCCTATTGGATTTTCCAATGCTCTCTTTACTTCAGATGCACCTGTTAACTTTACTTTTACTTTATTTGCATGGAAAATCCCTATCAAATTTTTATCGTCTATATTGACTTTTACAGTGGTTTTTGCAAAGCCTAAATCATATTCCATACTGATACCTCTCTTTGCAAAGCAGCGGACAGATTATTCTGCCTGCCTTTTTGTTTTCATAATTCGATATCCTCTGCTTTAACCGGCCTGTTTTCCAAATACGACTTTTTAGCCGCAAGCCCTATGAGAACAGGCTTTAGGCCATCCATTCCGCTCACCGGAGTATCCGTATCATTTTTTACGGCATCAAAGAACTCCCTGAGTTCTTCCACAAAGGAGTCCTTATATCTTTCCAGGAAGAAATATTTAGGTTTTTCAGAAAATACTCCGTCTTCAGTGCTAAGCACTGCCGAAGAGTCGGTATCATTGCTTACGGTCACAGAGCCTTTTGAGCCAAACACTTCCACTCTTTGATCATACCCATATGCAGCTTTTCTGCTGTTATCTATGACACCTATCGCTCCATTTTTAAATTTTAAAGTTATTATTGCAGTATCCACGTCCCCTGCGTCTCCTATTGCAGAATCGATAAGAACTGCAGCATTTGTATAAACTTCCTTTACATCGCTTCCTGAAAGATATCTTACCATATCAAAATCATGGATAGTCATATCAAGGAATATACCGCCCGATACTTTAACATATGAAATTGGAGGTGCTTCCGGGTCCCTTGAAGTGACCTTTATTATTTGCGGCTCTCCAATCTTTCCTGCCTGAACCAGGTATGGGTTTGCCTTCGCAGGATCCTGTTCGGCTTCTACAATAAACCATCCTTCATAGTCATTATCTTCGAGTATCTTAAATAGCGGCTTAAAATCAATGCACCCATCCCCTGGTACTGTGAACACTCCCCTTCTGACACCGCCAAATAAACTCATTTTTTGGTATATTCTTAAGTAGTGGTGTAAATTTCGTGGCACAAACTTGACAAGACGCTATCTGGCAACATTTTCCCACATCATAGACCTGCCGAAATTCAAAGTCCTTTTTTCCACCTTATGCTTTGCATTGTTATTTTCCAATACATAGCGGATAGGTGCTTATAAAAGCGATGTTCCTTGATCTGGTTTAGCATTGTTTATGCATCATAAAGCCCATCCAAATCCAAAATTTTAATCTTCCTATGAGGCCCTTGTCTGATATACCCCTCATCTTCAAGTTCAGATAGCTTCCGGCTAATCGTTTCAGGAGTAGTCCCTAAATATGAAGCCAGATCCTTTTTGCTCATTGGCAGCACAAATTCCATAGATCCATCTTTCTTATTTACACACTCAGTCAGGAAAGAAGCTATCCGTGTTTCAACCTTCTCTGTCGAGACACGGGCCGTCTGCTTTTCCGACTCCTCCAGCCTTCTTGAAAACTCGGATAAAATCTTTAATGAAATCGAAGGAAATTTCATCAAAAGATTCTGTAAATCGCTCCGGGTAATCATGCAGACTTTCGTATCCTCCACTGCTTCGGCATATGATTCATGGATTGATTCGCTGAATAATGCCAGCTCACCTGTAAAATCACCCGGCTTTAATATGCGGACCAGCTGTTCCTTTCCGGATTCGGATAAACGGTAAATTCTAATCCTGCCGCTTCTTACAATATAGAGTGAATCTGATTTATCCCCTGCACTGTAGACAATCTCCCCTTTTTTGTATGAGCTTGATTTAATCACTTCCACGATTTCATCCATCTGCTCATCCTCAAGATGATTAAAAATAGGAACCAGGGAAACACAGGACTCATGATGTCCATTTCCATAACCATGGTTATGTGCGCAGTGGCCATAAGCGCATTTATCGCGGTTAAGTTTATAGTTTTCCTCTTTTCCCATATTATCACTTCCTTAACTTCTCATTTTTCCAAAACTTATTTGATGCTATTTGTAATCATCCGCACTCATTTTGTAATTGCGCTCTTCTCTAATGCTCTTGCTGTTAAACCCAATCAACCTCATTGCATTTAGTATGACTACCAACACGCTTGCTTCATGTATGAACATGCCCGATGCCAGATTGACATATCCTGACAATACTCCACTTAGCAGCACAAACACAACTGCAACTGCAAAAAATATATTTTGCTTCATGTTTCTGATAGTCGCCTTTGAAAGTGAATATGCATGTGAAAACTGCATCAGCTTATCGGCCATCAGCACCAGATCGGCTGTTTCCATAGATACGTCAGTTCCACCCTCACCCATTGCCAGGCCTATGTCGGCTGTTGCGATCGCCGGGGCATCATTAATCCCATCCCCTGCCATGGCAACTATGCGCCCTTTTGATTTTAACCTTTTAATAAATTCAACTTTGTCTTCAGGCAACAATTCTCCATGGAATTCATCTAATCCAAGCTCATCTGCAACCAGCCCGGCCGTATGCTTATTATCCCCAGTCAGCATGACTATTCTCCTGACCCCGTTATTTTTCATCTCGGCTAAAGCCATTTTTGCATCTTCACGTATCCGGTCAGCTATTGAGATGATGCCCGCAACCTCACCGTCTATCGCTGCGAATATTGCAGTGTTCCCTTTCTTTTCACGGTTCAATGCATAATCTGAAGCTTCATCTGAAATGCTTATATTTTGCTCATCCATCAACTTCCGGTTGCCTATAGCGAGCATATGGCCTTCAACCCTTGCAATGATTCCATGGCCTTTTACCACTTCACCGCTTACGCCTTCTCCTTTGATATTCAGCTTCTTAGCTTTTGCTTCCTTTATTATTGTATGGCCCAGATGGTGCTCTGAAATAGTTTCAGCTTCAGCTGACAGCCTTAACAGTTCATTTGCATTATAACTCTTTAGAGTTTTTATATCGGTCACTTCAGGTTTTCCTTTTGTCAGGGTGCCCGTTTTATCAAATACAATTGTGTGCACCCTGGATAACTTATCCATAACTTCTCCGCCTTTTATCAGCACACCGTTTTTGGCGCCATTTCCAATTCCTGCAACATTGGATACCGGAGCTCCGATTACCAATGCACCCGGGCAGGCAATGACCAAAAATGTGATTGCAAGATGGAGATTGCGTGTAACAGCATACACGATTACTGATAATACTACAACAGCTGGAGTATAAATCTCTGCAAATTTATCAAGAAACTTTTCTGCTTTTGATTTTGATTCCTGCGCCTCTTCTACGAGTTCAATTATCCTGGCAAAAGTTGTATCATCACCAACCTTTTCAGCTTCAATTTCTATATATCCGTTATCTATAATTGTACCGCTAAAAACTTTATCATCGACTTTTTTAAAGGCCGGTACCGGCTCACCCGTAACAGATGCTTCATTCAATGAAGCTTTTCCTGATATGATCCTGCCATCTACAGGAACCTTCCCTCCTGAACGTATGATAACCCTATCGTCTTTTACAACCTCCTCGACAGGAACCGTAACCTTCCTTCCTTCACGTATAACTGTGGCTTCCTGAGGAGCCATATCTATCAAACTCTTAAGTGAAGAGCGCGTTTTCTCGAGTGTACGAGCTTCAAGATAGTCTCCAAATAAAAACAAGAAAGTTACAACTGATGATTCTATATACTCTCCAATATAAAGAGCACCAATTACCGCCAATGTGACCAGCAATTCAATACTGAAAACCTTCATTCGAATCGCCTGAAAAGCCTTAATCACTATAGGAGTAGCCGCGATTGCTGTTGCTGCGATTAAAACAATACCCTTTAGGTCTTTATAACCTGATAATCCAAATATAAAACCAAGCGCTATTAAAATGCCCGATATTGCTGTAATATGATTTTTATGTTTATTGATATGCCGTATCATTTTTTTCACTCCCTTTTATATAATATTTTGCCGCAGCATCCGGCACAGCCGCCATATGCCAAAATCCGCTTTAAGATTAAAAACCTTAAGGCGGATCATCTTTGGCTGCTGCGCTCAGTTTAAATTTTAGGTTTAGGAGATTTTAGAGGATAACACTGAATAGCCCAAATTGGAAATAACCTCTTTTATTTTCTCCGCGCTGATTTTAGATTCATCAAATTCTGCCTTTACCTTGCTTGAACTGAACAGCACCTTTGCTGAATCCACTCCCTCGGTTTTATTAAGCGTGGATTCTATTTTTTTAATGCATGATGGGCATGTTACTGTCTCTAATTGAAATTCTGCCTTTTTCATATTTATCACTCCTTTATTTTCTTTATGGCTTAATTTTAAACTGCATTGGGATAACAAAAATTGATTAAAATCAAGTTTTTAATATTAATTCCATAATAAAATAGGCTGCTGTGCAATGGATTATTCGGTCCGCTGCACGGCAGCCCTTTCTATATCACATATTGATTTGTTAAATCTGCAATGCTTTTTTGGCAAGCGCTTTGGCTTCTTCCATCGTGGTATTTCTTACTACATCCTTTACCATTGGAATCGACGTTGAGCTCATGCTAAATGCATCAAGTCCGAGGCCTAAGAGTATCTTGGTTGCTTCAACATCTCCAGCCATCTCACCGCACATTGCGGTATATATGCCGTATTTGTGGGATTGGTCGATACAATTTTTAACGAGTCTGAGCACTCCGGGATTAAAATAATTATAATAATCCTTTATCCTGCTGTTTCCCCTGTCAACAGCAAGAGTATATTGCGTCAAGTCATTCGTGCCTATGCTGAAGAAGTCAACTTCTTTTGCCAGTATATCAGCTGTCATGGCAGCTGAAGGTATCTCAACCATTATTCCAACCTCAAGCTTTTTGTCATATGATATTCCTTGCTTATCGAGCTCCTCCATGACGCTTTTTAACACTTTGTTTGCTCTTCTTACTTCGCCTATATCGGAAATCATGGGATACATTATGCTTACCTTTCCATAGGCGCTTGCCCTAAGTATTGCCCTAAGCTGCGCCCTGAAAATATCTTCTCTGTCCAGGCAGAACCTTATTGCCCTCCATCCAAGGAAAGGATTTTGCTCTTTATCCATTCCAAGATATGCAAGTTGCTTGTCCCCGCCGACATCCAGGGTCCTTATGGTCACCCTCTTGCCGGCCATTGCTGAAACTACGGATTTGTAAGCTTCAAACTGTTCTTCTTCAGTCGGAAGCGATGTCCGGTTCATATACAAAAATTCTGTCCTGAAAAGTCCTATGCCTTCAGCACCGTTTGTCAAGGCAGCCGAGATGTCGTCAGGTGTTCCTATATTGGCTTCAAGCGTAACCTCTTTGCCGTCAATGGATTTGGCTGGAAGGTTTATCAGTTCTTTAAGCCTCTTTCTGTAATTCTCATAATCCTCAGCTTTTTTATTGTACAGCTTCAACATGTCGGCATCAGGATTGATTATTACTTCGCCTTCGTTCCCGTCTACGATCAAGTAATCGCCGGTTTTAACTTTGGATGTTATGTCCCTTAAACCTACAATTGCAGGCATCTCCAATGTCCTTGCAATTATCGCCGTATGAGATGTACGTCCACCTTTATCCACCAAAAATGCTTTTATTTTGGTTTTATCCATTGACGCGGTATCCGAAGCCGTAAGATCCTTTGCCACAATGATTGACCCCGATGGTATTTCTTTAAGGTCAAAAGTATATCCCATTAGATTTGCAATTATTCTAGAGCCCACATCTTTTATATCGGCTCCTCTTTCTTTAAGGTATTCATCTTTCATAGAGTTGAAGATTTTGCTGTATTTATCAACCGCACATGATACAGCGTATTCAGCATTGTAACCTTTGTCAAGTATGAGTGACTTAATCTCGGGTATAAACTCCGGGTCTTCAAGTATCATCTTGTGCGCTTCGAATATTGCGGAAGATTTTTTATCTATGTCTTCTATTGTTTTTAATCTTATCTCTTCAAGCTGATTCAACGAAACCTTTATTGCATCATCTAACCTTTTTCCCTCCGATTTTCTGTTGGCGACATCATGCTGTTTCACTTCTATATCTTTCAAAAACAGATATGCCCGGCCTATTGCAATACCGGAGGAAGCTTTTATACCCTTCATTCTATCTACTCCTCGCCAAATTTATTCTCAACAAGTTTTACAAGTGCGTCTACAGCTTCTGAATCTCCTTCACCATTGGCAATTATTTTTATCTTTGTGCCCTGTGCTATGCCAAGCGATAATATTCCCATTATGCTTTTGGCGTTGACCTGTTTTCCATCCTTCTCAACCTTTACATCACATTTATACTTGTTGGCTTCACATACAAACAATGTTGCAGGCCTTGCATGAAGTCCTGTCTTGTTAATTATAGTAACTTCCCTTTCCATATTAAATCCCTCCATTATTCTCACTTATATATTAGGCTCTGTTTAACAAATGATGTTGATTTTGAGCATCCCGTTCGCCC
>CALCDS010000064.1 GCA_937900065.1 uncultured Clostridiaceae bacterium
CTCAAAATCAATATCCTTGTTAACATAGGCAAAATTTTAAATGCTTGTGATATATGGATAACAAATTTTAAAATTGAGGAAGTTATCCATGAAATCAGCCCATTTTGCATCAAGGAAAAATTTAATTTTACAGTGGACTGATTATAGGCATTATCTGATATAATAGTTTTAAATAATTCAAATCGGAAGGTGCAGATGATGAGAGCTTTTATTGGGGTGGGGATTCCTTGGGAAGTCAAAAATAAAATAATTGCTGTGCAAAACATATTGAGAGAAAAAAGCACGAGGGGAAGATGGAAATACATAGACAATTTTCATTTGACGCTGAAATTCTTAGGCGAGGTATCTGATGATACGGTCGATAAGATCTATGAAAATATGGAAGCAAACCTAAACGATATCAAGAGAATCGATTTAAAAATCAAAGAGCTCGGTTTTTTTAAAGGCGATGGATGCTTCAGGGTGATTTACTTTAAAGTATCAGACTGCAGCGGAATGTTAAAAAGGGCCTATTTCGGCATTGAAAAATCATGCTGTTTAGCCGGCATACCAAAAGAGAAGCGGCCATATACTCCTCACATCACGATTGCGCAGGACGTCGTGTTGCCTTATGGCTTTGATTTTGTAAAAGAAAAAGCATCTTGTCTTGATGGAACCGATATATCAGTAGGCCGCATAAGCATTATAAAAAGCGAGCAGATAAATGGCAAGAGGATATATACTCCCATAAAAACACTCTCTTTCAAATAGTAGGGGGATGTTTTTAGAACATATTCTGCTAATCTCCGTCTAATATGTAAGGGTCGAACCCATATGGGCGGCCAAAATCAAAAACTGGGTGGGGATTGGTAATGAAAAAAATTTTTGCATTTATTCTGTGCATTGTAATGATTGCTGCTGCATCATCCTGCAGCAGCAAAAAAAGCGTTTCAACATCAAAAGCAAACAGTGCAACTTCTCAATCTGCTAACAAAGGAGCCGGGGTAGAATCAAAGCTTGCTTCGGATGTTGCAAAAACCGAGGCCGATTCTGATGCTAAAGATAGTGCACCAAAACCCGAGATGATTTCAGACAGCAGGAAGGTCATATACAATGCCTCGATAACTTTTGATGTCAGGGATTTGAATAAAACATATGATTCGATAATATCCAAGGCAGGTGAAATGGGAGGGTTTGTTTCCCATTCAAGCATTGGCGGCAACTCGTCTACGATTGTGGTACGCATACCGTCATCCCAAATGGAATATTTCATGAAGTATATCGATACCCTTGGAGGACAGAATAAAGAGTCGAGCATAGATACGGAGGATGTGACTGGAAAATATTATGATGCGCAGTCCAATTTGAGGAACCTTAAAGCTCAGGAAGAACAGTATCTCGCAATATTAAAAAAAGCCAATACTATAGAAGAGATAATGAAGGTCCAGAATGAAATATACCGTGTCAGAGAAGAAATTGAAACGCTTCAAGGCAGAATAAATATGTGGGACAATCTTATAGACCTTTGCACTATAACGATAAGGATTAATAAAATTGTAGACATAAAGACTAAGGATGTCGGCATATCATATATAACCTGGGCTGAATTTACAAAGGCAATGTCAAATGGATTCAAATCCACACTCAATTTTATAATAAGGCTGATTTCCAATCTGTCTATCCTCTTGGTAAGTATAATACCATTGCTGCCGTTTATAGGAGCGGCTGTATGGCTGTTTTTAAAATACAAAAATAAAATTAATATAATAAAAAGAAAATAAGGTGAAGAATCAGCGATAACCTCATTTTTAAAACGTACTGAGTATGAGAAGGTGATATAATGATAAGAAAAGTCAATGCGTCGGACAGTTCGGTCATAATGGACTATTTAAAAGATGAACCTTCAATGAATTTATTCATAATAGGTGATATTGAAAATTTTGGATACGATGCCGACTTTTTTGATGTATGGGCCGAGTTTGATGGCTCAGGATGCGTAAGAGGAGTGATGATAAGGTATGACGGCTCATTCATACCTTATTCAAAGGGAAATTTTGATGCTGAAGGTTTTGCCGATATAATCAAAGGCTCTCAAAATATTGATATGTTTTCAGGAAAGGGCAGTGTTACTCAAAAGTTTGAGTCGATACCGGATTTAGATATAGGAAAGAAAAAACCCAGCTTCTTATGCGAGCTGAAGGATGGCAGTAAATTAAGACCTGTTGACAGGAAGGTAAAAAAGGCTGAGATTGGAGATATAAACGGCCTGATAAATTTAAGATGCGGCATATCTGAGTTTGATACCAGGGAGAATTATAGAGAATCCATGGAGAGGACTTTTCTTTCTAAATCAGGGAGAACATATTATATAAAGGAAGATGGAAAGATAGTTTCATCCGCAAGCACTACTGCTGAAAACTCGGTTTCGGCAATGGTAGTTGGCGTATGCACTCATATCGATTACCGCAAAAGGGGATATGCAAGCATGTGCATGAATGCACTCTGCAGGGAACTTTTAAATGAAGGGAAAACAGCATGTTTGTTTTATAATAATCCGGATGCAGGACGCATATACAGAAGGCTTGGCTTTAAAGAGATAGGCATATGGAATATGTACAAAAAAGACTATTCAAAAAATGCCGCAAGAGGCTTTGAGAGGTAAAGATAGGAATGTTAAAGCAAGGCATGGTAAGATAGCTCATATGGAGTTTTTGTATAGGGTTTCAAGGAAGGAAGAGGTTATAATATTGATATCGTTTGCGAATATGTACATCTTTTCTGGAGATGCATACTTCCAGAATTCAATATATATAATCGAAGTCTTATTATGTGACGATATGATCCAGCAATATATTGGGCCGTCTGTTGCACCTGATAATATATATGAAGGATTGCCAAAGGATGAGTATATCGATTCAATAAAGATTGACAGGGGTTTACTAGAACCCTGTATTTTTTTGCCGTATTGAAACTCACTCAATGGTATATTTGCAAGCTTTGACAGGTTAAATGATTCAGAGCCTCGGCATACATCAAAATTATCAGCATTAAATATCCCCAGCATCGGCATTCTCCTAAAATAAGTAGGCTATATTTAAGTAAGTTATTGATTTCTTGAGCAATCGAAGTGAACGGTTAAGCGAGATGCTCAAGAGATCAATATTATTTTTAACATGGCCAAATTGCTCAAAAAATCAACATTATCTTTAATATGGCCAACAAGTAATATGTATCAAACTATTTAATAAGTATATGCATAATTGCTGTGATATAGTACAATATAGTGGATGGAAAATAATGTAATTTAAAATTATAATGGAATACTACTAATATATAAGTGAGATAACTGGGGTGAACCGAATGAAAAAGATAATTTGCATAAGATGCGGGATAAAGCGTGGAAGAAGGCAGTGTGAAAAAGAGGGAGGCAAATACATATGCGGAGACTGCTGTACAGATGAGCAGCTTAAGGCAGATTGCAGCAAGAACTGCATTCACTATGGAAAGATAAATGAAAAGGGATTGTCTGCATATATAAATGCTTTGTCTGAATCTGAAAATCCTGATGGGGTCGTAAAGCTGTTTGACGTCTATAAAGATTCGGCCGATGAATTTTTCAAAAGGAGAGGACTGAATGGAAGATATAAGCTTAATTATCTGTATGGTTGGTATTTTTTTATAAAAAGGGATTTTGACAAAGCTGTTGAACTTATGGAAAAGGTCGCAGCGGATGATTCTGCCGGGCAGCTTCAGGTAAACATGGCAAGGCTTGTACTCGCAAGAGCCTATCTTATGAAAAAAGATATAAAAAGAGCCCTGGACAATGCCCTATCAGTGGATGAGACTTATGCCAAGGACAAGAGGTTTATCATTGAAAATGCATATTTGGCCGGAGGACGCATGTATGAGCTTCTTGATATGCTGAATTCAATAGAGAATCATGGAGTTTATGAAAATTATATGCTTCTTCAGTGCTCTCTTGTTTTAAAAAAGGATGAGGGAGAAGAAATACTCGCTATAGTGGATGATTTGATAAACAGCGGTTTTTTCACGAACAATATATATGAGAATGCAAGGCTTGTGGCGATTAAAATAAAGCTTTTGTTTAAAAAGCTTAAAATGAAAGAGGCATATGAAGTATTTGAGCAAAATGAAAAACTCATACTGGGGACCTTGAATGATGTGGATGACTGCAGGGAAGCATCGATACTTGCCGCATTTTTCATATATACTGTAGATAAGTATAAGGCTCTTAAAATATACAACATGTTATCTAAGGAAAATGTAAGCAGTATTATAATAGATGAACTTTACAGGGCATTTTATACATTGGAAGTTTCGCCCTATGTGAGGGCAAGGGCGATCGAAAGATCCATTTCTCCGACTATAGAAGGCAAGAGGTTCAGCCGCACAGTATGCGCTGCAAATATATTGTATGAATCAGGAGAGTATTATCATGCGCTCGATCTATATATCAGGGCATTGGATGAAGATGAAGTCAAGCCTTTGACAATGTACACATCTTCGGTCTGCTTTATAAAGTGCAACAGGTTTAACGAAGGATACGATGTGCTTCTTAAAATACTCAAGATTACGGATTTGATACCGGGATTGTATCCATGCCTTATAAGATGCTGTTTGGAACTTGGAATCGAGTGGCATGATTATTTTAAATCAATGCAAATTGACAAGCTCAATTTCAATGAGATATACGAGCTGGCAAAAAGTTTGATGGAGAAGGAATATTTTGATGATGCGTTATATCTATACACATATCTTCTTGAGAGATACGACGGTATGGATATATACAGCATGAAGATGGTATGCCACAGCATGTCAATGGTGTACAGAAAGCTTATGGATTATAAAAAGGGTCTGGAAACCATATATAAAATCCCGGACCGATTCATGGATGATGTGCTGTATATTGATTTGGGATGCATATACTATGACAGCGGCGAGCTTGACAAGGCTGAAGAAGCTTTCAGGAAAGGGCTTAAGTATTCCGACAGTTTTACAGCGCTTTTTGATATTGCCATATTATATATGAAACGCGAAAAATATGACATGGCTTTTGATTATTTTAAAGACTATATTGAAAACTTAAGCCGTATGACAAACAGAAGGCAATTGAGCTCAAACATGGAATACATGCCTCCGCTTGTAAAGGTATATAAAAACATGGCAATCTGCTGTTTGAAGCTGGGCAAGCTCAATGATGCCATTCTTTATATGGATAAGGCTTCAAAATCAGGACAGGATGATTCTTTGCATGATGCACTCTTGGCAATACAAAGCGCCATGCTTGACCCGGACTCAACCCATACCGATACTGCGCACATTATGGATTCCTGCCTTGAAGTCAGGGAAGATTTTATCTGCAGGTTAAAAATGTTCTTGGATAAAGTAATATGCAAATATTACGGCAACTTGAAAGCTTTGATTCCAACAACAGAACTTTCTAAAAATCTAAATAAATTTATTTCTGGTGAGAGGGAGGCATATTTAAAGGGCAAACATTCAATCGAGCATTCAGATGAAACATTCCAAAGGTACACAAACATGTTGGCATCATCATTTGAAAGAAATCTGCCGTCTATGAGCGAAGTTGCATGTGCTTGTGAGTATACTGCAAAGGGCGGCATTCTTGATCATGTAAGATATCTGTCATCTGTAGGGGAGAACATGCTTGGTGAATTGGAATATACTGAGCATAGCGGACTTATATATTGTTCTCTGATACCTTATTTTAAAGCTGTAGATGCGCTTTCACATTATATTTTGTATCCGTATTACAAAAGAAACATAAACAAGCTTCCTCTGCCTTTAAAATCAGAGGGATACAGCAATATAGGAGTATATAGTTACAGCGCATATGGGAAAAGATGTTTCAGAATGCAAAGCCAGCTTGATATAAGCTCTGACGAATATCTATTTGAAATAAACTGCCATCCCGGATTGAGAAAGAAATACTTGGATTATACCACCCATTATATGCCCTGGAGCAAACTATCGTGGATGATTTCGGGAATGAAAAACGGGAGCGATATTTTGGACGGCTCCAAAAGTGCAGGGCTGCTGTTGCTCTTTTATTGCGTATATAAAAATTATCTGGGCATCAAAGGCGATTTTAAAGATAAGAGCGAAATAGTAAAGCTTTCAGGGGAGCTTATACATTTGGGAAATGAGAGAGATTTCTGCATAAAGGTGCTTATGTCAAAATCTTTTGAGCCTGATTATGTTTTACATGCAAAATATGTAAGAGATTTAGCACTAAATTGCATAAACGACCTTATGAAAATTAAAGTTTTAAAATAGTTTGGATTTATTTTAAGATAAAATTTGCATAAAACAACAGGCTCTAAAATTTTAGAGCCTGTTGTTTTATGCTTTTGCCATTCCAATCAAGAAGATTGCTCCTAAAATGATTATGCTGAGCACTAAGTATAATATTTTTTTTGCGGTTATGCCGCTTTCATTTTTCAAACCTACTGTGTTTGAAGCTAGGTATCCTCCAAGCAAGCCTCCCAAATGAGCGAAATTGTCGATGCCGGTACTTGAGAAACCAAATACTATATTTAATATAAGCACGAACAGTATATTGGCTCCAAAAGACGTGGAAAAAATTTTAGGCTTTTTTTGCCCAAGATAGAGAAGCGCTCCCATAAGACCGAATATTGCACCTGAAGCGCCTACCGAAAGTGCCGGGGAAAAAGCAAAACTTGCAGTGCTTCCATATAATGCGCTCAACATATAGATGAATAAGAATTTTCTAGAGCCGTATATATTTTCAGTTATCAAACCAAAATTATAGAGCGCGTACATATTAAAAGCAATATGCAGAATATCCACATGGAGGAATGCGGATGTTATAAGCCTCCAGTATTGTCCGCTTGCAATTAAGGGATTTACTTTGGCGCCGAGCAGCACGAGCACGTATAAATCATTATTGCCGCCAAGCAACAATGATACAATAAATACTATTATGTTTATCGCAATTATAATGTAGGAAGCATATGGCCTAAACGCTCTGTTCGGATTTTCAGCTTCAATGTATCCATATTCCCTCTTCATGCTTTTTTCAGCTTCTCCAAGGTCATGCATCACATTGAAATTTTCCAATTCATGCAAGGATTCATCAAATAATTTATGCAGCCCCAATGCATCGTCACGCCTTGGGTTGGCCATGATTACGGTCTGTGATTTTATATCGATGATGATTGGAACGAACGCATTTTTATTGTAGACTGAACCTATGGTAGATGACATTATGGTGTTTATGGTTTGTTCATCAAGCCCGCTTTCAGTCACAAACACTTTGAAATAAACCAGTGCATTGGTCTTGCTTGATTCTTTAAATATTGCCATCTCCCTTTTGAACATATCGCATATCATGTCATACCTGCTGAAATCTAAAATGTCGGCATCGACAAAACTCACGATATTCAAGGCTCCCCACTTGTCGACGAAGAAGCTCTGCTTTATGATGGCTCCGGCCATAGACGAAGTATCAACTATAAAAAATCCTTTTTTATCAATAAGCATTTTCCCAACATTGTTTACATATAATTCTTTCATTTTTCATCCTCTTAAAGTTTTTATTTGATTGCCATATAATATAAATATAATATATTATTTTCAAATGTACATATAAAAATTTAACTATGCTCAAAAATCAACCTCTTTGTTAAACAGAGCCAAAAATTTAACGAGATGAGATATGTTGATGAAAAAATCAAACGCGCATACGATGTTTTCTTTGTGTCAATATATGAAACCCTGCATATATAATAGTGCAGGGCTTTTGTTATGGAGTGAAGCGGGGGCGATTTTATGGAAGGCATATTGATATTCACTTTAGGGATGGATTATCTGACAGGTACACTGCTTGACGAATCCGGCAATGAAGCGATAGTAATCGAAAAGAATTTGAAACTGATATTGAATGAGGAATATGCTGAACAGGATCCGGAACAATGGTATGGCTGCGTAACGGAAATAATAAGTAAGATACAGGAAATGGATACCGGAATAGATATAGGTTCAATTGCGGTGACATACCAGCCGGGAACATTCGTATGCGTGGGAAGGGACGGCAGGCATGTTGCAAACGCCGTTCTGCCGTGTGACAGAAGAGCCAAGTATCAGGTCCATATGCGTGAAAAAAAGGACAAAAGGCATAACGGCAATATTTATGTGCCTTGGAAGATCATGATTCTTCCAAGAATCCAATGGATTAAATATAATAAGCCCGATATATACAAGAAGACTTTTAAAGTTTTGACTCCTGATGCATACTTAGCCTACAGGCTTACAGGTGAAACATCTATAGATTGCTTTTCAGCACTTCTTATGGGATATGATTTTCAGTCCAATTGTTATAATTCAAAGCTCATAAGCTCATTAGAGCTCGATGAAAGCATGTTTCCGCATGTTTGCAAGATAGGGGAATGCGTAGGCATAATAGCCGGCAATATAAAAGATGAGCTCAAATTAAAACATGATGCAAAGATGATTCTTATATCGAGCACCCTGCTGGCCCATATGGAAATGGCCAGTTTGCTGGAAAAGGATGCACTGCTTTTTGATGTTGAATCATCCGCACTGTGCTTTAGCAGCGGAACATACAAGGGAAAGGGCTTAAAAGAAGTTTTAAGGCTCTCTTTCAAAGATAAGAGCATATATTACATGCCCGGAGATTATGAATACAATTTCGTAAAGTGGGTAAGCAATCGCATATTGAAACAAAATACTGATGTTTGCGATTATGTACCGGGTTCAAATGGGATCATGGTGCTTCCGTATTTGGCCGGAACCGGCAGGATGTATGGTTCCGATATAAAGGGAAGCATTTTGGGCATAGGGGACAATGATGCATTCGATATGCTGTCGGCATCATACGAAGCCTTGGGGTATATAGTAAATGAAAAACTGGAATACTTATCATATCATGGAATGGATTTTAAAGTATTAGAAATATTGTCATCGTCAAAGGATGAAATGCTGTATAATATGATTTCAGATATCACATCGAAAAAAGTATGTGTAAGCAGCGCAAAGCCGAAATATAACAGCATCATATATAAAATTGTAAAGGGTTTGAAAATAGAATATGAATCCGGTGAAAGGGTGTTTGAACCCGATATCGAGTTGAGCGATAAGTATAAATATCTCTACAGGCTTTATGAAGATGCCGTTGATTCTCTAAACGGGTTTTATAGGTATAGAAGGAAGGCTTTAAGGAGAATTTCATTGTGATTGGCTACGCAATTGCTTGTATTGATTACAAGCTTATTTTATAATTCAACCAAATCCACAAGATTTTGGTAATCTGTAGAGAAATAATGGAAATATTGACTTTACACCACTCCATTATTTATATAAACTAATAGTAGCAGGGTCGCTTTAAAAACTAGGCTCTATTAAAGTAGAATGTTGATTTTTTGAACATCTCGCTCACCTGTTCGCACTTTTTAAGTTCTA
>CALCDS010000065.1 GCA_937900065.1 uncultured Clostridiaceae bacterium
TACATATCATTATCAATATTATAATGCTGGCCTTGGGTATGACGGTGACACTCAATGTAGATATGTGGAACGTTGCAAATAAAGTTTGTACCGGATATCTGGTCACTGCCGTGAGCGGAAGCGTTATAGCCGGTTTCGTTGCGGCCGGGATCCAGACGGTCCTGGAGCTTAAGATCGCAGATGCAAACCGCAGGCAGGTTTACAAGATCACAAAAATCCCTGGAGTCACCATTCCCCATCCAATGTTTCTTAACAGCATACTTTTGTGGCCACTTGCCAAAGTATTGGATAAGATCATTCCCACAAGTAAAAAGATCGACGCTGCTGCCCTCCGCCAGAAGATAGGCATTTTCGGAGAAAACCATGTCATTGGATTTATTCTCGGCGTTGTAATCGGATTGCTTGGCGGTTATGAATTTTCTGCTGCTTTACTTCTTGGAATCCAAGCAGGCACAGCTCTTACCATGTTTCCTATGGTAGCCAAGCTGTTTATGACTGCACTGGCCCCTATAAGTGATGCAACAAGTAAATTTGTTCAAAAGAGGTTCCCCGGCAAGGAGATAAACATTGGCTTGGACTGGCCGATTCTTGCCGGCTGCAACGAAATCTATGTTGCTTGTATTTTATCTATCCCATTTATTATTCTTTTTGCCCTTGTGCTGCCTTTTAATATTGTTCTTCCGCTTGCAAACATAATGTATCTTTGTGTTTCCGTCACCGCTTTTGTATTATTCAGCGGCGACCTCATAAAGATGTTGATAACAAACATTGTGTCTATTCCGTTTAGTTTATTTGCAGCTTCTTATTTCGCACCTATTTTTGACAACCTTGCAAAACAGCTTGGAAGTTCTACAGCAGGACTGCCTGCCGGCCAGATACTTGCCTGGTATGGAATAGACTTTGGCATGATCAGATGGGCGGCTTGTGAAATATCGATCCTGAATCCTATTGCAATCGGCTTTGCAGTTGTTTATATTATTCTTGCTTATTTCTATTTCAAGGATATGAAGAAGCGGGAGGCATCCATAGAGAAAGAATTAGGAGTGAATAAGGCACCTGCCACAACAGCATAGTTTGGCTCTGAAACTTTAAAATTGCTTTATATTTCTAAAGAAGAAAAATAAATAAAGGAAACGAGGTAATTTATATGTACGAAGAGATAAGAAAAAGAGTGCTGGTTGCAGCTCAAAATGCAGAAAAGGCGAATCTTTGTAAAAGCGGCGGCGGAAACTTCAGCATGATAGACCGGGACAAGGGGTTGATTTTTATAACCCCTCATGATACGGATAGGTTTACTATGTCCTGCAGGGATGTTGTTGTTATGGATATGGATGGAAACATAGTAGAGATTTCTGATGGAGTCTCACCCAGTTCTGAAAAACTTATACATCTTGAAATCTATAAAAAAAGGCCTGATGTTATGGCTGTTTGCCATAATCACGCTCCATACACTTCCGTATTTGCCGCCCTCAGCATGGAGATTAAGCCTGTCTTGACTGAAGCGATGATGTTCAATTGCAGATGTCCGCTGGCTCCATATGGAAAACCAAGCACTATGGAACTTGCGGAAAATGTTGTAAAAACACTTGGCGATAAGGGAGTGGCTGCAGTCATGGAACGGCATGGCCTTATTACAGTTTCCCAGAAAGATATTGAGGATGCAGTCCGCAAATCGGTTTATGTAGAGGAAACCGCCAAGGCATATTACAGGATGGCCAACCTAGTAGGGCTTGAAAACATACATTGTATGCCTGTAGAAGAGTATGATAAGCTAATAGACATGCTTAAAATAAAATAATTTTTATTGGAACCGGGAGGGAAAATCATGAGAAAATTTAAAATAATAGCTTGGTATATATCGGTGATACTAAATCTTATCCTTTTTATCACTACTCTATATACAAAAAACATATGGATGGCCGCTTGCACTTTTGTGGTAGCAATTCTGCTGTCAAGTAAAGCTGCTTATATACCGCTTCCTGAAATTTATCATAGGCTTATGATCACCTCCCGGTTTAGATCCAAAAAAAGATAGATAGCGATATGGCCGTATTTGTTTTTGAGATTGAATATATTCCGGGAACTGATAGAATTTATTTTAT
>CALCDS010000066.1 GCA_937900065.1 uncultured Clostridiaceae bacterium
CGATCTGATCATTGTAAAATGATGGACTGGACTGATTTCGTTTCAAGGAGGGATAAAATGAAATCAAGCATGATTCGCGATATAAATATGTCTGAGTCAGGCATAAGGAAGATGAAATGGGTAAAAGGCTATATGCCCGTTCTTTCGGCGATAGAGAAAGAGTTCATAGAAGAAAAACCTTTCTCAGGCAGGAAAATAACCATGTCTATACATCTTGAAGCTAAGACCGCTTATCTGGCAGAGGTATTGAGATCGGGCGGAGCACAGGTCGCAATAACCGGAAGCAATCCGCTGTCAACTCAGGATGATGTTGCAGCAGCGCTTGCCTCTGATGGATTAAATGTGTACGCATGGCATAATGCCACAAATAAAGAATACGAGGAGCATCTAAATGCTGCACTTGACATAGGCCCTGACATAATAATAGATGATGGAGGGGACCTGGTAAATATGCTCCACTCAAAAAAGGTCGATCTGATACCCAATATCATCGGAGGATGCGAGGAAACGACCACAGGCGTGATGAGGCTTAAGGCAAGGGAAAGGGAGGGCCTCCTCAAGTTTCCGATGGTATCGGTAAACGGTGCCTATTGCAAATATTTGTTTGACAACAGGTATGGGACCGGACAGTCGGTATGGGACGGCATAATGAGGACCACAAATTTGATTGTTGCCGGTAAAAATGTTGTTGTGTTCGGTTACGGCTGGTGCGGAAAGGGAGTGTCAATGAGGGCAAAAGGATTGGGAGCCAATGTGATAGTATGTGAAGTCAATCCAATAAAAGCTCTCGAGGCATATATGGATGGCTTTAAAGTAATGCCCGCTATAGAGGCTGCGGCAATCGGCGATATGTTCATAACCGTTACCGGAGATAAAAAGGTGATCACCAGGGAGCACTACAAGGTCATGAAAAATGGAGCCATACTTGCTAATGCCGGACATTTTGATGTTGAAGTCTGGAAACCTGATCTTGAAGATATGTGCATTGAAAAGAGAGTAATGAGAAACAACATAACAGGCTATGTGATGAAGGATGGAAGGATACTTAATCTTTTAGCTGAAGGAAGGCTCGTGAACCTGGCTTCCGGCGACGGCCATCCGGCTGAAATCATGGATATGAGTTTTGCTCTGCAGGCCCTATCAGCAAGATATATATGCAAAAATGAGGGAAAACTCAAAAACATAGTATACGATGTCCCGGATGAAATAGATTACAAGGTAGCCAGAATGAAACTAAAGGCTATGGGAATAAGCATAGACAGCTTGACTGAAGAGCAGAAGAAATATTTGAGAGGCTGGGGTGAATGATGAGTATACTGCTTAAAAATGCTCAAGTGATAACTTTAAATGACGATTCCGATGTATATGATAAATGCTGCGTAGGCATAAAGCATAAAAAGATCGATTATGTTGGACATTATTATCCGGGGATCGATGACGAATATGAAACGGTCTTGGATTGCACGGATAAGGCTGTAATGCCCGGATTTGTAAATGCGCACACACACTCGGCCATGACTATTTTCAGAAATTATGCCGATGATATGAAACTTATGGACTGGCTGTATAAAAAGATATTTCCGCTTGAAGACAAGCTTGATGGCGATATCGTATACTGGGCATCAAGCCTTGCAATAGTGGAGATGATAAAAAGCGGCACCACGATGTTCAATGATATGTATTTCTTCATGGATAAAACGGCCGAAGCATGCATAGATTCAGGCATAAAGGCGGCGCTGGCAAGAGGACTTTCAGGTGATGTTGCAGATAATGACGATCCTAAGATAAAAGAAGCTGTTGAACTTTATAAAAACTATAATAATGCCGGTGAAGGCAGGATAAAGGTCATGTTAAGCCCGCATGCGATATATACATGTTCGCTTCCCTATTTAAAGATGGTGGCCGAAAAATCCAGGGAGTTTAAAATACCCATACATACTCATGTATCGGAGACTAAAAGCGAGGTGGATGGTTCCATTAAAAAGTATGGAATGTCCCCTGTAAAGTTGTTGGACAACATAGAAATGCTTAAAAACGATACGGTTGCGGCTCATTGTGTGGTCGTCGATGATGATGACCTGAGAATACTTTCGCAAAGGGGCGTAAATGTAGCTCATAATCCTGAAAGCAACATGAAACTTGCAAGCGGTATCGCTCCGGTTACAAAGATGACGGATATGGGTATAAATGTATGCATAGGTACCGATGGGGCTTCAAGCAACAATAATCTTGATATGGTCGAAGAGCTTAGGATGGCTGCATATCTTCAAAAAGTACATAATGAAGATCCAACTGCGCTTCCGGTCGATGAAGTTCTCAAAATGGCAACAATAAACGGTGCAAAGGCTCTTGGATTCAAAGATTCCGGTATGATAAAAGAAGGAATGGCGGCAGATATAATCGTGATAAACACAGATAAACCTTATTATTATCCGAGATATGATATAAAATCTGCAATCGTATATTCCGGGAGCTCTTCCGATGTTGAAACTGTTATAATAGACGGAAGCATTGTCATGAAAAACAATGAGCTTGTTACAATGGATGAAGAAAGGATATATAGCGAAGTGGGACGCTGCGTCAAAAAACTCATAGGATAGCATTATAATAAGGCAGATGCATTATAAAGTATGAATATATACCACCTATTCGTGACATAGCCAAAGGGCATGTTTCATATATATAATTGAATACATGCAAGGAGGCCCAATTTACGTGGACAGGTGCGTAAAGTTGGTGAAAAATTTAAAAAATATTTTTGCCATATGTTGTATGCTCAATTCAATGCTGATTTTAACTTCATGCAGCAAGGGCGTTTTGGCAGCAAGTGACAATGAGAGGATATCTTTTTTGAAAAGATATGATATAGCGGTCAATACGGCGCGTCCATATTATAACTCACAAGTGGTGATTCCTAAGACATTTAATACGATATGGAAAATGAGAAGTATTTTTTCAGAAGATTTATTGGACATCAAACTTGACAGGTTTAAAGGCAAGAATTGCAATATATACATGTATCCGGTATCAAAGCTTGCATTTGATGTAAGAAAAGATGATCCGGTTGAAACAAGGGCCGTGATAATAAGCTATGATGACCATATAATATGTTCATATATTGATTTTATACTTGAGATAAGAGTGGTAGCTCCTATGTCTTTAAATGGGAAAACAATATCTGAACTATCCCAAATAAGCTGGGATGTATGGAAGGCTAAAATGGATAGCGATGACAACAAGCGCGTTGTCATATGGGAGTATTATGATTCATTGAAGTCCGGAAATTATGAAGAGGCATATTCATATATATATGACAAAAAAAATATTTCAAAAGAATATTTTATAGATACAGCTTCTAAATTAAACCTTTCTTATATAGATTTTCTGAGCCTGGAGCAAACAAATGAGCCTTCTGATTATGAATGCTCTTTTACAGTAAAGGCAAACATAAAAGATGGTAAAAAGATAAAAACTTGTGAAATAGTTTTCAACCTGAAAAAGGATTCATCATCAAAGGAATATGATGGATGGAAAATATACAGTGTCAAAGAAAAATGAATATAAAAAATAGCCCGATTAGATGGGGCGTCATAGGGAAGTTACCACTTCCCTGCGGATTGGCACAGGATGTTTCGGCATCCTGTGCCGTTTCCGTTTTCTACGGCATCAGACCGATGAAGTTATAGTAAATATCAATCTGCTGTGTGGCGTTCTTGTCACGGTACTCGCTGCGCTCATGAACTTCAATCCGCTCTACAAATTCCCGCAGGATTTCAGGGGTCAGCTCCTTGATGTCCGTATATTTCTCTACGATTTTCAGGAAACGTTCCACATTGATGACCTTTTCCGCATGGCTTTCAATTTCCTGCTCCAGCTGTTCCATTCTGGCGGTTAAGATATGCTGCTTATTTTCAAACCGCTGAAAAAAGGAAGCAACCAGATAAGTTGTACCACCGATTTTCATAGCCACCTTTTCTCCTATCTCTTTGAGGTCTTGTACAGCACCGCCTAAATCTGCTTGTGCACTGCGGTCACGAAAGATGCGAATACATCGCTTCAAAACCTCTTTTAATTTCAGATAAGCACACCTCCTACATGCTCTGTTCCATGTCCTGCTCGTACTGAGGACTGTAACCGTGCCGTTGTTTTTTCTTTTTGCTGGGTTTCCGCCGCATACGCTCTTGTTCGTATTTCTGACGCTTGGCATCCGAGTCATAGGGATTTACAAGATTTTCAACAGACTGAGCAAGGTATAAAGCACTGTCGAGGAGAGCAGCCCCACGGCTGTCCGCTTGACCTTGAGCTTCCACGGCAGCATATCCCGGTGCCGGAGCCGCTCCGTCTGCTTCTGAAAGCCCTCCTGCAGCTGCCATTTCAGGCTGTCCTGTGACTTGTCTATCTTGTCGTTCACCGTCTGTGAGATCCTCCTGTGCTGGTCGTTTATGACCAGGCACAGCATGTCTCCCTGCTTGTCGTATATCCCCTGACAATAATCCCGGATGGCTTTCTCGATTTCCGGAGTGGTCGGCAGGGTCGAAATATATTGCCCCAGCGCCACCATTCGTTCCAGCAGCACTGTCTGACTGTTCAGCATGGCATCCCCCAGTCTGATGGAACTGCTCTATTTGGATGTTTGGGCGTATAGCGAGTTATTTGACGATATGGGCAAGGCGCTCATGGAACTGTATTCTTCTAAAGAACAGCGGTATGTGGATGAGGTCCTGGAGGTGCTGGATACCATAGCCCCCAAACACATCTACTTTGAACTGCTTCGTCTGGAATGGCGAGACAGGCTGGAACAGGCCAAGCGGCAGAATTATGAGAATGTGCTTGACCTGCTGCCCCGCAAGGAGCTGACCCATATTCCATCCAATCTCCACACCATGCAGGCGCAGATAAAAACGCTCTTTGCCCATGTTCTGGATTTGGACACCAGCCCCAAGGAGCCGGTGCAAAAAAAGATGGTGCGGTACTATAACTACCGTGGCGATGATCAGTTAAACACCTTTCAGTTTCAGCCCCAGCCTATGAGCTTTGAAGTCATTGACCGCAAAACCTTTACTGAGGTGCTGCATCCGAAAAATATCTATGACATGATTGATTACTTTGTGCGAGAGTTTGTGAAGCTGGAACAGCCTGTGCGCATCTGCAAAAACTGCAAGCGGTATTTTGCCCTCTCCGGGCGTTCCGATACGGAATACTGCAACCGCCCCATTGACGATAAGGGACGTACTTGCCGGGATGTAGGGTCAATCAAGGCTTGGACAGAAAAGCGCAAGAATGATGACATTTTCAAGGTCTACCGCCGGGAGTACAAGAAGCGCTTCGGCTGGATTAAGGCTGGGAAGATTGAGCAAGGTGATTTCTATGCTTGGAGCGAAAAGGCGAGGGAAGAAAAAGCCAAGTGTGATGCGGGGGAAATCTCCTTGCAGGAGTTTACGGAGTGGTTGAATAATAAATAGACGTATATTTAGATTTATTAGAATTTTTATAAAAGGCAAGAGCATTGGCTTTGATGGTCAGTGTTCTTGCCTTTTAATTTATAAAGCTACATAAAAATCTCGATTTATGACGCGTAAAATTTTACCACTTTATTGTATTCCTTCATAATGCTTTGCAAAATATCAACATGCTTAAAATCGCTGTGATATAAGATATTTATTTCGCGGATCATGCTGAGATTCTCAATAGGCAATACTGTAATTTCTCCTTTTTTTAATTCATCAAGACATACGCTTCGCGCGAGGATAGATACCCCTATATCCCGCCGTATGAGGTCTTTAATTGTGGCAATATTGTCGACTTCTAAGATAACATTAAAATCATCAAGCGACATGTTATTACTTTCCAAGTGAGCGGTAAACAGGTTCCTGGTTCCCGATGAGGGTCTGCGAAGAATTAAGGGCTGCTTTTTTAACTCGTTTATGGTTACCATGCTTTTCTTTGCTAAGGGGTTATTATTAGACGTGACCAGCATTAAAGAATCTGTGTCAAGTAGAAGTGAATTAATGCTGGTGTCTTGCACTTTCCCCTCGACAACGGCTAAGTCTACTTCATAATTTTTGAGCATATCATAAAGATTATTTATGGAGTCAGAAATTATAGTTATACTTGTACCCGGATGTTTAGAACTGTACTTACCCAACACTTCTGCCACAGCATTGCTTTCAGCGGTGTGTGTTATTCCAACCGTAAGCCTCCTGACATGGTGCTGTTCATCTAATATATTTTGTTCCATCTTCTGATATAGTGCAATGCTTCTTCGGGCATACTGAATGACAATATTCCCTTCATTTGTAGGCTTTATCTCATTCCCAATACGGTTAAAAATTTTAATATTCAGTTCCTTTTCTAACTGCTTTATGTGTTGGGTTACAGCCGGTTGTGTCAAAGAAAGATGCTCTGCCGCGCGCGTGTAACTGTTAAATTCGACCACTGCTAATAAGGTGTATAATTTAGAATCAATCATCTTGTCCACCTCTTATTATAATAATTATTTATATACACCTAAATTATTATAAATTTACTTTATTTAATTTATGACTATAATGATAACATAAGTTGAGAAAGGCGGCAAGGATAATGAGACAAAAACTTCTATTCGTATGGCATGTTCTTGTTTTTAATGTTATTAAACTGCTGCCGTGCTCTTCCAGTCATTTCAATCAACAATTTTACTTGCCAACGCAAAATTGTTCCGAATATGATTCATGCTATATGAGGATTGCAAAATTCGGGAAAAAACAATCAGGATGGAAAGGCGTTCTCTTAGCTAATATTGCACTCATGCCTTTCTGCCTGCCGCTATGCTTTTCGGCAGATTTGGCAATTCATGTTATACACCTACTTTGGCTAAAAGCGGTTATTAATGTGTTCCTCGCCCTGGTGATGTTAGAAAGGTTTGACATGCTTCGCTTTCGTGACGGGCGAAATTACTTAAAACTTTTTTATCTTTTTAGTTGCTTGGCTTCATCATCATATTGGACTTTAACGTGCGTGTTTTTAGCCGCATTTGAAAATATTGTATTTTAGAGGGGGCATCTGTTCATGGGATATCTTGCAAGCCATTTAAACGATACTACAATAATTCTTATATCTTTATCTATAATTTTGCTGGCTGGATTTTTGGTTACCCGTATAACAAAATTGCTAAAGCTGCCTAACGTGACCGGATATATTATCGCCGGCGTATTAATTGGTCCCTATGTGTTGAATTTAATTCCTCATGAGATGGTTGACAATATGAGCTTTATCAGCGATATTGCTTTGGCGTTTATTGCCTTTGGAGTAGGCCGTTTCTTCAAAAAAGAAGCCTTTCAGGAAACTGGATTTGGGGTCATCACCGTTACTCTGCTGGAATCCTTACTTGCAGGAGTTTTGGTAACTTTATCTTTGTATTTCCTGTTTCGCTTAGATTGGAGTTTTTGCCTGTTGTTAGGAGCTATCGCAACTGCTACGGCCCCAGCCAGCACAATGGTTACTATACGGCAATATCATGCCCGCGGCAATTTTGTAAATATATTATTACAGGTAGCTGCGTTTGACGACGCTGTATGTTTGATAGTGTTCAGCGTGGCAGCCATCGTAGTTAACGCCAGCGCTGGGGCGAATGTTTCTGCCTCTGATGTTTTGATGCCTATGGTATACAATGCCGGAGCGTTGGTGCTCGGCTTTATAAGCGGCATTATATTGGGGAAACTCATGACGCCTAAACGGAGTGAGGATAATCGGCTGATTTTGACCATTTCACTTCTTTTAGGTATTGCGGGGTTGTGTGCTGCGGTAGATGTATCCCCGTTGCTTTCCTGTATGTTGTTTGGCACTACATATATCAACATGACAAAGGATAAAGAATTATACAAACAGGTTGAACGATTTACTCCCCCTATTTTATCCATTTTCTTTGTGGTATCGGGCATGAGCTTGGACATAAGTTCATTTGGCACATTAGGAATAGTGGGCATATCGTATTTTATTATTCGGATAGCAGGGAAATATCTTGGCGCTTATTTAGGGTGCCTTATAGCAAAGACTACTAAGGAAGTAAGAAATTACTTAGGGTTGGCCTTGATTCCTCAAGCGGGAGTAGCCATCGGACTTGCTTTTTTAGGCAAACGAATTTTACTTGATAATATGGGGAATATGCTATTGACGATTATTTTATCATCTTCGGTTCTGTATGAGTTAATCGGGCCAGCCTGTGCTAAAATTGCCCTGATCCGTTCCGGGGCAATAAAAAAGAACAAGATAGCCATTGAGACAGAAAAAGATGAACAACAGATTGAATCCCCCATGAAGAGCAAAACATGCTAAAAGTAAAATAAAGAGTATGGAGAACCCATACTCTTTGCCGGTAGACCTTTAACAGTCTCCCTTGAAAAGATACAGTACCACCTAACCACAGGGTTGTGCTGTATCTCTTATTCGTCATTAGAATGATGCTCGTCTTTGTTTTCTGATGTTTCCGACGAGTCATCACTTTCTTCTGAATCCTCCATAGATTCATATGTACCGATACCGAGGTTTTGAAATCTCGTCAATTGTTCGATCATTTGGCTTGTACGCAACAGTGATACAACAGCGGGGGTTTGGGTCAATGGTGCCATTTGAGCTGCAACTTCCAAGGATTTTATAATTGCCGGTTGTTGAAGATAGGACTGCGTATTCTGATATGCGCTAATAACAGATGGAGAAGGTATTGCTTTTGAGGCTGGCTCAATAGATTTCATAACTGAAGGTTCAGGCAAGTGAGCCTGTGCCATAGATATACTCTCCATAGCTGGTGCAGGTGGCAAAAGGTTTTGCAGTTGTATAGCTGACTGAATAATCGATTGGGACGGAAGCGTACCTAATACCGATGATAACTCAATCATTGATTGATGTATACCAGCAAATTGGTTCTGCACACCTAAGGCTTTCGAAGCTGCTGATTGTTGAAACAAATCGCCATACTCTGCAATCGATCTGCTGAAAATTTCAAGTGCAGGAGATAGTGTTTTTCCTATTTTCATAGCATGTTTATTGAAAATTTTCCTTAGCACTACATGCAACGGAGGATTGGTTGTTGAAATATTGTTCGCAATTTTAGTCAAGGCTTTTTCTTTTCTAATAAACACATACTCTATTCTCATTCCAACACCTCCTCTTTCCATAGTAGCTTTATACTACGCAGTGTTAAAAAAAGCAGCAGCGAAATGTTTTCATTGCATTTTACTGCTACTTTCATATTATAGGGCTTTACAGATAATAAACTCTCAACCGATTTGTCCAAAAGTTTTAAATTTGCTTGCTTTCCTGCAACTTCTCTATGAAGCCCACCCTTTCGGGCTATTTTTTTATGCCGTTTTTCTGATTTTTAAAATGCCACAGCCACTTTGAACTGTTAGTACGTGAAGGAGTCTTTTTTTTGTTTTCTGAAGCATTTCCCTTATCATATTTTGATTTATCAAAACCGCGTTCCTGATGCTGCAAACTAGCCTTTTCATTGACTTTATGATGGTCATCATCTTTTATAGGTTTCTTGTCTGAATTTCCTTTGTCTTTGTCAATGGTTTTGTCTTTTTTGATGCCATTGCTGCTTGGAGATGATTTTGGGGATGATTTTTTCACATCTATCTCAAATTTATCTTTATCCTGGTTTTTATCCATATATTTATTCAGCGATATATTCTCTTTTTTGGCATTGTCAAATGCCTGTTCATCAGCATTATAGAACTTTAACTTTGCATCCACATTGCTCTTTTTTACTGCAGATTCTGTGTATTCAACCAGTTCCTTTTGGCTTATATTTACCTTATCTTTTTTTAACTTTACAAGTGTTACTTCTATATTATTGGGCTTGCTGTCGCCGATATACCCCATATCCTTTGCCTTGGATATAACCTTCCCAAGGGCATCGTTTATATGAAGGCCGTCAAGCGAAACATCCTTTATGAGTTTTGAGCCATCACTGTTTAGGGGTGTTATGCTGCTTACTTTATTATACCTGTTTATGCCTAATTCAAAGCTTGGATTTATATCAACGTCCACATATGCAACCGTAGCCATAGCCTGTTTAAAATATATGAACGGTAAAATCAGTATCATTATTGCTGCAGCTATAGCAGTGCACTTCATAAAGCTCATAGTATTTACAGGTCTGGATGTTATTTCATCGCCAAGCGATATTTCAAAAGGTGGTTTCTTAATGTTTATAAATTTTCCGTCATGTGTCATTATTATAGCGCTGTTTTTGTTTATCTCCATTACAATGCCCTTAACTTTGCCCATCACAATGCCACCTTCCCTTCATTGAAATTTATGTATTCTTTCAGATAGGAATACTCATTCGATGATATAATCACTATTATTGCGATCAAATATTTCCTCCACTGTTCGAGAAACTTCCTCTTTACTCCTGTCAATTCGATTATTTCCTTTATAGGCAAAAGCTTCTTTTTATTCAAAGATTCTATTATGTCTCCCTTTTTTAAGCATTGGAAAGCGACTTTAAACAATTGTTTTCTTGTGTCATTATGTTTTGGGCAGTTTAGAGCCAAATCATTCATTGAAAGTCCGTATTTTTTAAGCTCATCGTTAAACATCATTACTTCTACTGCTCTCTCCTCTTTTTCGGAGGACAGAGCATATCTGTTTATGGCTTCCTCGTTTTCTATATTGTTTAGACTATTTTCATCCATGGCGCACAGGGGGATACTGCGAGCGCCATTTTTTCTAAAATAATCTATAAGCCTGCTATTTATCAACATCCTGCAATATGAATAAAATTGCATACCTCTATCAGGGTCAAAACTTTCTATGGCCTCATTAAAAGCAAGAAGGGCAATGCTGAGTTCATCGTCGTTTGACCAGTCAAGGTTTCTCTTCGCAATATAGGAAGATACCTTTCTGATAAACCACTTATTTGATTCTATAAGCTCGTTTCTGATTTTGGTGTCACCATTCTTTGCAGCTATAACAAGCTCGTTTATTTTGGCTGAGTCCATTTCGTTACCCCCTGCATATATAATTTACGTGATTGTGTAGCGATTTTAAAGGGTAGAAATTTAATTACTTGTTTATTCCGCCATAATTTTGGTATAAGAATATGTTAACATGAAAAAATAAATATTAGTGTGATATAAAAAATAATTTGCTTTGTAATGCACTAATGCACGATGTTGATTTTTTAAGCATCCTGTTCGCCAGTTCACGCTTTTTAAGTTCTAAGGCTTATTGCCAAAGCTTATCAAGAACTTTTGCAACTCACTGCGTTCAGACACGCAAAAGTTCTAGGATTCGCTTCGGCAATTTCGCCAAGAACTTAACAAAAGCGTTCACATCGCTCACTCGGATTGCTAAAAAATCAATACTATACATTGATATGGATGAAAATATAATCAAAAACACAGCCGAGTAATTTGCCGGCAGATGATAGGATGATAATATGACGGGCACGAAAAAAGTGGTTAGCTTAAGGCGCGAAAGGTTTAAGAGAAATATAATAAAGTACTTTATTTCTATTAAAAGATCAATATATAATACAATAACAGATAACAATAATTCGTCAAGTCCTAAAAGCAAAAAGGATGCCAATAAAAGCGGTAAGGCAAAAAATAAATAGAGTTTATAAAAAACTTATGCAGTTTGTACAATACATCTCTTCTTTTTTTGTACATGCCTCCAATAGAAAAAATTTTCCTTTTATTTTATGATTAAGCTGTGTTAAACAGTGTTGCATAAAGTTTTGGCGCTAAAAAATCAATATAGATCGGCTCTATTAAAATATGATGTTAATTTTTTGAGCAATCCGAGTGGACAAGATATGGATGCTCAAAATCAACATCTTTGTTTAACAGGGCCATAAATAAAATGGGGGGATATTATGGCAAAAGTTACTTTAAAGCATATTTACAAAACCTATCCTGGAAATGTTACTGCGGTAAAAGATTTTAACCTTGAGATTGATGACAAGGAATTTGTAGTGCTGGTTGGGCCTTCAGGCTGTGGGAAATCTACAACGCTCAGAATGATTGCAGGGCTTGAGGAAGTAACTTCAGGTGAGCTTTATATCGGAGACAGATTCGTAAATGATGTGGCACCCAAGGACAGGGATATAGCCATGGTCTTCCAGAACTATGCGTTGTATCCTCATATGACCGTATATGGTAATATGGCATTTGGACTGAAGCTTAGAAAGACACCTAAACCTGAAATAGACAAGAGGGTAAAGGAAGCTGCAAAGATACTTGGAATCGAACATTTGCTTGACAGAAAGCCAAAGGCCCTCTCAGGCGGGCAGAGGCAGAGGGTCGCACTTGGACGTGCAATTGTAAGAGAGCCTAAAGTGTTCCTCATGGATGAGCCTCTATCAAACCTCGATGCAAAGCTAAGGGTGCAGATGAGGACCGAAATTGCAAAGCTTCATAAGAGGTTGGAGACGACTTTTATATATGTGACCCACGACCAGACAGAAGCCATGACTATGGGCTCAAGGATAGTAGTGATGAAGGATGGTGTTATAAAGCAGGTTGGGAGCCCGCAATATGTATATGATCATCCTGATAATTTATTTGTTGCAGGTTTTATAGGAAGCCCGCAGATGAATTTTATCAATACTAGGTCCGTGGAGAAGGATGGGAAAATGTTTGCCCAATTTGATGGTTCAAGCCTCCCGATACCTGATGATAAAGCCAGTATAATCAGAGAAAAGGGTTATGTCGGAAAGGATGTCGTAATGGGGATAAGGCCCGAGAACCTTTATGATGGAGAGCAATTCTTAAAAGAGCATCCTGATTATATAATAGACGCCAAAGTTGAAGTTACCGAGCTTATGGGTTCTGAAACATACCTTTACCTAAATGTAGTCAACACAGATATGATTGCAAGGGTCGATTCCCAATCCAAGTCTAAAACCGGTGAGACTATTAAGCTTGGATTTGATATGCCCAAAATTCATATGTTTGACAAAGAGACTGAATTGAGTATATTCTAAGTATAATATATTGCATATCTTGGGGGACGACCATGAAAAGCCTTAGATCTTCCGTTAAAAAGATATCTGAAGTAATAAAAAAAGACGTTGATATACTGGACAGCTATGGCAATATAGTATGCTCATCCAATGCCTCCAGAGAGGGAAATTTTATTGAGAGTGCTGAATTTAAAAATTCAATGCTCATTGATCCAAAATACAATTTCTATATGATGATTGAAGGCGGAAGTGACAAAGAGATATCTCTAGCCAGTATGATTGTTCAGGATAAAATTTATGAAGGAACTGCTGATAATTATCAGCAGTTCCTTATAAATATTTTAAAGGGTTCATATATGCCGATAGGCTCTGATGAAAAAATCGACGGCTTAAAAGATAAATATTTCATAGCATATTGCATCAAACTTTTAACTTCTGAGCATTTTGACAATGCTTACAGTCTTATAAGAAACAGTTTTTATGGTGACTCTAAAAAATGGGTGCTTCCATTTGAAGATAAAATAGTGATTGTGAAAGAGGCGGATTTTGAATTTGATGAAGTAAAAAGCGATGCCAGAATGATAAAAGATATGATAAATACGGAACTGTATACTGATGCTTCAATAGGCGTCGGCAATATTTATAAAGGCTTTATGAACATAAAAAAATCATATGACGAGGCGGTTGAGGCTGTCAGGCTTGGGGACATGTTCTCGCTTCCAGGGAAGATATATGTTATAAATGAGATGCTCATAGAAAGGCTTGTGAGCTTTATGCCTTTTGCAAAAGCAGAGGAGATGGCAGACGGCATACTAAAAGGCAATAGTGAGGATATATTTGATGATGAAATGTTAAGGACCATAGAAGTATTTTATAAAAATAATCTTAACATAAGCGATTCCTCAAGGATACTTTATATACATAGAAATACCCTTCTGTATAGGCTGGAGAAAATACAAAAGGCTACAGGATTGGATATAAGAAAGTTTCAGGATGCGGTGACGCTTAAAATAAGTTTATTGTTAAAATCGAGGAGGCAAATATGAATATAAGATTGATGCCAAGGGTTGAAGATATTGTTCAAAAAAACATAGCTAAAAGCAATGCCATTGTAATCGATATGCTTAGGGCAACCTCGGTCATAACGACTGCTCTATATAATGGCGCACGCGGCGTGATACCGGTGCTTACAGTGGATGAAGCGATGGCTGCAAGGGAAAAATGCAGTGATGTTGTGCTTGGAGGCGAGAGAAGGGGTTTAAAGATTAATGGATTTGATCTTGGAAATTCACCTCTTGAGTATACGCCTTCAAATATTAAAGACAAGACCATAATAATGACAACATCCAATGGCACGAGAGCCATAAAGGGTTGTGAAAGTGCAAATCACATATACATAGGTTCAATGTTAAACGGAAAGTCTGTTGCTGCCAGAGCATCATTAGATGATGCAGACATATCGATCGTGTGTGCAGGCACTTTAGGCAAATTCTCGCTTGATGATTTTATATGCGCGGGTTATATAATAGATGAGCTTATGAAAGTAAAAAGTTATGTGCTTGATGATATAAGCTTTGCTGCCCATTATATGTATGATGCGAACAAAAAAGATGTGGAAGGAATCATAAAGAATGCTTCCCATTACAATTACCTTGTAAGCATAGGATTAGAAGGCGATATAAAATACTGCTGCCGCATGGGCATACTGGATATTGTTCCGGAATATAAAGATGGGATTATATCAAATCCATTTTAAAAACAATCCCTTTGGGCTTACCCCTAAGATGAAAATTTCCACATCGCAGCAAACTCTATTAAAATTCAATGATTAGCATTTCCGTGAAATGAAAATACTATATTTGGATTTTAACTAAATTTATTATCAGGGAGGCATATTCATGTGGAAGTTTTGGCAAATCGCACTGCTGGATTTAATCGTTATAGCTGTTTCATACTTTATATTCAGGTATAGTTTAAGCGGTGAATGGAGGCACAAGGTGTGGGAAAAGTATGTCGACTCATTCAGTGTATTTATAATAATACTCTTTGTGGTAACCGCGTCGATAAACATCATAACGTTTGTAATACTCAATTACCTAAGAATGAAACAATATGTAAACATCATAGCTCCAGCCGTAGTATCGATAATGGTGGGCTTCATATTAGCAAGCGTACCGCATCGCGGGGTCGAAGATTCAAAGGCGGAAGGCAGCAAATAGTTATTGAAAAAACATTATGTAAGCATTATAATTATATAGTAACTCGGGGCGTGGCGCAGCTGGTAGCGCGCTTGGTTCGGGACCAAGAGGTCGCTGGTTCGAGTCCAGTCACCCCGACCATTTATATAAGCGGGTTTATAAAGATGATCATTTATATGTTTGGGTTAAGCATCCTATTAACACCCCAGTATTTTTAGAGGTGTTTTTATTTTGCAGTTTTAGCTGAATCACTTTATTTTTGCTTTTGATTTGCCCCATCTTTTTTATGTGCTTTATCTTATATTCTAAATTTTGTTATCCCTGGTAAATTCAGTTCAGTATAGTCGGCATATTTATACGCAAAATACAGTGATCAGATGGGAAATTATCTTGTTTCCAGGAGGGTTGCGGTGTATCCTTAAAATAGATGGAAATGGAGCGAAGAAATAAGGAGTACCGAAAAAAGTCAACTGCATTCTCTTACTGGAGAGGCAAAAAGGAGAAAGATCCAATGAAAATTCTGATACTCAATGGCAGCCCAAAAGCTGAGAATAGCAATACCCTTAAACTGACCGATTCTTTTGTAGAGGGGATGCGGGAGATAACAAACTGCAAAGTTGATACAGTGCATGTTATCCATAAAAAGATTGCGCCCTGCCGCGGCTGTTTTGCATGTTGGAACAAGACGCCGGGAAAATGCATCGTCCGTGACGATATGGACGATATTCTTCCTAAATTTATCGACGCTGATGTTATAATCTGGAGCTTTCCGCTTTATTATTTTGGCATGCCGTCCCCAATCAAGGCGTTGATGGATCGGCTTCTTCCCTTAAACCTGCCTGCTATGTTGAAAAAGGAGGATGGCAGTGGCGGGCATCCTCCAAGATATGAAAAGCTTATCTATAAGCGTCATGTCCTTATTTCAACCTGTGGATTCTATTCCAGGGAAAACAACTATGAAGCTCTAAAGCGCCAGTTTGAAATTGCTTGGGGCGGATATGGCCGAAAACCGGCAATGATACTGTGCCCGGAGGGAGAACTGTTTCGCGTTCCGCAGCTTAGGCAGCGTACGGACGAATATCTTGTTCATGTGCGGCAGGCGGGCAGGGAGTATGCTAATGATGGCATCTTTTCCGCTCAAACTCAGGAAAAACTCAATGAACTGCTTTTTCCGCCAAACACTTTTATAAAAATGGCAAATGCAAGCTGGGAGACAGACGAGCCGGCAGATAACCGGAATGGAACGCTACCGTCCTCCGGCCCTGCATGGGCTCTTCTTAAGCAGATGGCAGCTATCTATGATCCTGCAGCCTGGATTGGACATGATGTTATAATTGAATTTGTGTTCACGGATCGAGGAGAGACTTATCAGATGGTTCTTGGTAAAGATAATGCCATTGTAAGGGATGATGGTTTTACGGATTATACTACCCGCATTGAAACTCCATTTTCAGTATGGAACGATATTTCATCAGGCAGACTAAATGGCGCTCAGGCAATGATGAATCATAAGTACAAGGTGTCAGGTGATTTTAACACAATGCTGCATATGGATGATTACTTTTCCATACGCAGCGAGAGCGGTTTAGCAAAGCAGGAGGAAAAGTATACTGCTGAGAAAAAAACGAATATGAACTTGATGCTGCTGCCTTGGCTGGCTGTATGGATCGGACTGCCTATCAACCCTCTGTGGGGAGGATTTGCAGGAGTCATTGCGTCGGCTCTGGTGCCCGTTTTTGGCTTTCATCGTAAATTTACGCCTTATGATGTAATCAGCATATTTTTAGGGGCTGTTTTTTCGGCAACCGTACTGGTAGGTGCGCCCGTTCGCATTGTGGTGCCATTGGCTTATTTTGCTTTTGGATTGATGTGGGCACTTTCATGTTTGCAAACGGTACCACTTTCTGCTTGGTACTCGGCCGACAATTATGGCGGGCTGAAAAAGGCGCTTGGCAATCCGCTTTTCGTTAGAACCAACCGCATTTTGACGGCTTGTTGGGCTGCACTTTACTTGATTACTCCGGTTTGGACATGGTTTCTGATGGCTTCCCGATTCGGGGCATGGACTGGTCTTATCAATTCGCTTTGCCCGGCCGCTATGGGGCTTTTTACTGCATGGTTCCAGAGATGGTATCCGGCAAAGGTAGCTGCCGGCCGATAAACACTGCCTAAAAAAGCAAGAAGATTATATCTCTTTTAAGAAACAGAAATTTGCACGGGGAAGCCGGTATATTTTTGTGAAGAGGTGTGAAGGGTGAAAAAGTTTTTTATAAATACAATAAAGTATGTTAAGAAGATTTTTCTGACAGTGGTTATTATCTGTATGCTGATAATTATGATTTCAAAGATTTTTAAATTCAAATTGTCTGGTACATTTTTATATTCTGGCTTGATTTGTCTGATTTTAGGAGGCTTTTCGCTCATAGGGAATATCAAAATATCATCGAGTTATAGATATTTCCAGGTACAGAGCATTTCGCGACCAATTGATCAAATTAGTGCGGATAATTATAAATCGAGGGACAGCAGCTTGCGTTTTCTAATATTCATGAGCAGTATAGGAGCTATATTATTGCTGATTAGCAATATTTTAATTCATTATAATCTTTAAATATTGATTTTTTGAGCATTCCGCTCGCCTGTTCGCATTTGGATTGCTCAAAAAATCAATATCTCTGTTAAACCTACCATTAATTTAAAAATAAACCGGCAAGACCGGTTTATTTTTTCAGCAGCATATCGCCTATCTTATATACATCCCCTGCTCCCATGGTTATAACCACATCTTTAGGTGATGCATTGTTTTTTATATAATCTGAAATGGCTTCAAACGATGATATATACCGAACATCCACACCTTGCTCACTTATCTTTTGGGAAAGTGTTTTTGAATTTATCTCGCCTGTATCCTTTTCTCTGGCAGCATATATGTCTGTCACAATAAGTTTGTCGACATCACCGAATGCTTTAGAAAACTGATCTAAAAGTTTTATGGTCCTGCTGTATGTGTGTGGCTGGAATATGCACCACAATTTATTGTGGGGATAATTTTTGGCAGCAGCGAGCGTGGCCTTGATTTCGGTCGGATGGTGTGCATAATCATCTATGATCGTGATGCCGTTTACTTCACCTTTTTTTTCAAATCTCCTATGGGTCCCATAAAAGTTTAGAAAACTTTTTGAAATTATATCTTTTCCTATGCCGAATATATTTGCGCATGCTATAGCGCATAAGGCATTGCTTATATTGTGTTTTCCGGGAATATTGAGCTTAAAGGTTCCAAAAAATTTTCCTCTGAAGTATGCATCAAATTTTCCACAGCCTTCATTATCATATGATATATTGTCTGCTCTCCAATCGGCTTTTTCATTGAGCGCAAATGTTATGACATTAGAATTTGCTCCTTGAGCGGCTTTCATAGCATTTGCATTATCTGACGATACAATGAGGTATCCATCGCTTGGTATAAGGCTTATAAATTTTCTAAAGGATTTTATTATATCTTCAATCCCACTGTAATAGTCCAGATGGTCGGCATCTACATTGAGCACTATTCCTATGTATGGATATAATTTTAAAAAACTTCCGACATATTCACATGCTTCCGTTATAAAATAAGGGCTTTTCCCCTGCCTTACATTTCCACCTATTGCATCCAGCTCCCCTCCCACCATGACAGTAGGGTCAAGCTGGGCATTTGTCATTATTATAGAAATAAGAGAGGTGGTCGTAGTTTTACCATGTGTGCCTGCAACGGCAATGCCATATTTATATTGTTTCATTATCTGTCCTAAAAACTCAGCCCTGTCAACAACAGGTATTTTTAATTCCCTTGCTCTTATGAGTTCAGGATTGTTGTCTTTTACCGCAGCGGTGTATACAATGAGATCAGCATCATCCACATTTTCGCTCCTGTGCCCTATATAGATTTTTGCTCCTTTGCTGACTAACCTATCTGTTATAGCAGAGCTTCGCATATCTGAACCTGATACCCGATAACCATAGTAAAGCAAAGTTTCTGCCAGGCCGCTCATACTGATTCCGCCTATTCCAATGAAATGAACTTTAAGGTTTTTATCCCTGTTAATGTTAAAGTCTATCAATGTATACACTTCCTTAAATAAGTCTATAATTATACTAAAATGCATATCATTATAAATTATATACTATTATATATGGTTTTTAAACATATGCAGGTCGGGTAATCATAAATATAACTTAAATACTATTATATTCACGGATGTTTAATTGTTTACATGGTATTTGATAAATCATATTAAGAAGTTGTTGAAATATTACAAACAGTGCTGTAAAATAGTGAATAATAAATTAAAATTTTGATGTTAATGTTCGTAGGATTAGGAGTGATAAAATGGATAAGCTCCATAGGAATGAAAGGATAGGGGCATTAATTAAAATACTCTCTGATAATCCTAATAAGATATTCACATTCGGTTATTTCACAGAGTTATTCAATGCTGCCAAGTCTACCATAAGTGAAGATATAGCTATTGTAAAAGATACCATGGAGAAGTTCGGTTTCGGAATCGTCGAAACCATATCAGGCGCTGCAGGGGGCGTCAAGTACATTCCGCTGATAAGCAAAGAAAAGGCTAAAGCATTTGTGCGCGATTTATGTACAAGGCTTGTAAATCCGGATAGGATAATCCCCGGGGGATACATATATATGACCGACATAATATATTCACCTGAGATCGTAAATATAATAGGAAAAATATTGGCTTCACAATTTGTCGGGCTTGATGCGGATTATGTGCTCACAGTTGAGACCAAGGGAATACCGATATCTTTGGTAACTGCAATGAATTTGAATATACCGCTTGTGATTGTTAGGCGCGACAGCAAAGTAACTGAGGGGCCTACAGTGAGCATAAATTATATAACAGGTTCTTCAAAGCGCATACAGACGATGTCTCTTTCAAGAAGAGCGATAAGAGAGAACACAAGGAGCATTTTTATCGATGATTTTATGAAAGCAGGGGGAACTGCAAACGGTATAATTGAGCTGATGAGGGAATTCAGAAATGAAGTAGTGGGAATTGGAGTGCTTATCGAGACATTAAAGCCTGATAATAAACTGGTTAAAAATTATATATCATTGTTGACATTGGATGAGGTTGATGAGCATAAAGGCGTAATTGGAATAGAGCCGTCGGCCTTGTTTGTTTAAAATAATTGTGAAAATCAGAAAAAAATCCAATTCTTTATTAAAAAATGTGATATTTTTGCAGGAGATTTCAAAATTTTAGAGAAATATAAATTACTTGAGCAACTGGAAGGTGGTGAAATCATGCAGATTACAGATGTCAGAATCAGAAAAATTACGGCAGAGGGGAAGATGAAGGCTATAGTATCCGTAACTCTGGACAATGAGTTCGTTGTACATGATATAAAGATAATCGATGGCCAGAACGGCTTATTTATAGCGATGCCCAGCCGTAAGACACCCGATGGAGAATTCAAAGATATTGCACACCCCATCAACACCTCTACAAGAGAAAAAATACAAAACGCTATTCTTACGGAATACGAAAAAGTCATAAGCGAAGAAGCCAAGGGTGCTTAAAGGAGTCTAAAGGGGACTCCTTTTTTAATGATTGGCAAGCTTCTTTATGATTAGTACCTATTGGAGCAATTTTATCTTTTACTTTTAAAAGATGGATCTGCTCTTTTAATTTTATAAAAATATATTATTACTAGTTTAAATTTTTTTCAAGACCTATTTTTAAAAAATATGGTTTTGTCAAAAAAGTTGAATTGTTATTTTTAATACAATATAATATTGAAGGATGATTAAAATAGTTTTATTTGACTTTTTCAAGTATTTTATATAGGTCGTATACTTTAAAAATAGCCAATGTAGATGGCCTATGAAAACAGTCCATTTTGTATTAAGAAAATTTTTAATTTAAAACTTAGCTCATTATAAAGAGGTGTTTAAATTTGGATAATGTCTGTGCTGTTATACTTGCAGCAGGTGAAGGAAAGAGGATGAAATCAAAGCACCCGAAAGTCATACATAAGCTGTGCGGAAAGCCAATAATACAGCATGTGGTGGATTCTGTGACAGGTGCCGGTATTTCAGATATAATAGTTGTAATTGGACATAAAGCAGAAGAAGTCAAAGAATGCGTAGAATCTGATGTTGATTTTGCGCTGCAGGAAAAACAGCTTGGTACTGGTCATGCTGTTATGTGTGCGAGCGATTTAATCAAAGAACGCAACGGCAATGGTACGACTCTCATATTATATGGCGACTCTCCCTTAATAAAATCTGAAACGCTATGCTCTTTAATTTCATATCATAGGAACAATGGATTTCATGGGACAGTGCTTACAACTGAATATGATGATCCTGCAGGATACGGAAGGGTAATAAGGGATTCGCGTGGAAATGTTGAAAGAATCGTGGAACAAAAAGATGCAACCGATGAGGAGAAAAAAGTAAGGGAATGCAATTCCGGGATATACTGCTTTGAAACAGAAAAATTGTTGGACGCCCTCAAGCTTATTAAAAATGACAATGCTCAGAAAGAATATTATTTAACAGATGTAATAGGCGCTATGAAAGGTTTGGGTTTAACGATAGGGGCTTATAGCATATCCGACAGTACTGAAACTGTGGGAATAAACTCTAGAATTCAACTTGCAGATGCTGCGTCCATAATGCGTCGTAATATTGTGAACAAGCTTATGCTGGATGGAGTAACGATCATAAATCCTGAATCCGTGTATATAGATAAAGATGTTTCTATAGGGATGGATACAGTGATATATCCCGGCGCAATAATTGAAGGTAAAACAACAATAGGAGAGGACTGCATAATCGGTCCGAATACCAGGATTGTGGACAGCATAATAGAGGATGGCGCTGATATAAACAGCTCTGTTATATTGGAAAGCAGCGTTAAAGCGAAAGCCAAAATTGGTCCTTTTGCATATATCAGGCCTCAGAGCGTGATAGGAGAAGGAGCAAAGATAGGCGATTTTGTCGAGGTCAAAAAGTCTGTCATCGGAAATGGTACAAAGGCTTCCCACCTGACATATATAGGCGATGCCGAGGTCGGGAAAAATGTAAACTTCGGTTGCGGTACCATTACCGTCAACTATGATGGAAATACGAAATATAAGACCCTAATTGGAGACAACGTATTCATAGGATGCAACACAAATCTTGTTGCGCCTGTAAAAGTAAATGACAACTCATATATTGCAGCAGGTTCTACGATTACCGACGAAGTGCCTGAAGGGGCGCTGGCAATTGCCAGAGAAAGGCAAACAAACAAAGAAGGATGGGCAAAGAAACGAAATCTTTATAGAAAAAATAAATAGGAGGAAATTCTAATGATAACCCACGGTAAGAACATAAAAATATTTACTGCAAATTCTAACCCCAGTCTTGCCAATGAAATTGCAGGTTTGTTGAATGTTAAGATGGGGAATTCCAAGGTAGGTAGATTCAGCGACGGAGAAATATCGGTAGATATAAATGAGACAGTAAGAGGTGCTGATGTATTCGTCATACAATCAACCAATAATCCTGTTAACGACTATCTTATGGAACTATTGATAATGATAGATGCGTTTAAAAGAGCTTCAGCCGGCAGGATAACTGCTGTAATGCCTTATTACGGGTATGCTAGGCAGGATAGAAAGGCAAAGGCTAGGGATCCGATCACTGCAAAACTTGTAGCTGATTTAATAACTGCCGCGGGTGCTGACAGGGTACTGACAATGGATTTGCATGCAGCTCAAATACAGGGATATTTTAATATACCGGTCGATCACTTGCTAGGGGTACCAATACTAGCAAAATATTATCTTTCTCAAAATCTTAAAAATGTGGTTGTTGTATCACCTGATTTAGGGAGTGTAACAAGGGCAAGAAAGTTTGCCGACAGGCTTCATGCTCCAATTGCCATAATAGATAAGAGAAGACCTAAAGCAAATGTTGCTGAAATAATGAACATAATAGGAGATGTAAAAGGCAAGACGGCTTTGCTAGTTGATGATATGATAGATACTGCCGGGACCATTACCCTTGGAGCCAAGGCTCTAATGGAAGCAGGAGCCACGAAAGTGCTTGCTTGCTGTACCCATCCGGTGCTGTCGGGTCCTGCAGTGGAAGAGCTGGAAAAATCCGTGATTTCGGAGCTTGTGGTATTGAATACAATAGCTATTCCAGAAGAAAAAAGATTTGATAAATTAAAAGTGCTTTCAGTAGCGCCTGTATTTGCAGAAGCTATAAAGAGAATCTATGATGATGTTTCCGTGAGCAAGCTTTTCGAGGAATAAAGTAGAATATATTTTATATGCTTGAAAATTTGAACAACAAATAAAAGCTCTACAGTTTAGAGGCTGTTGTATAATGAATAAATTATTCATTATACAACAGCCTCATTTATAAATTTGAGAATAAATAACGGAAACGATCCATGAGATCAGTCCATTTCATATAAGGAAAATTCTAATTTTGCTGAGGATTGATTATAAGTATATAATATATATTATAGCTAAAGGATTGGAGGTTTTAATATGGATGCCACAAATAAATTGCTGCTGGTAGATGACGATAGGAACATTTGTGAACTGATAAAGATGTATCTGGAAAAGGAAGGATATACTTGTGTACAGGCGTATAACGGGAGAGAAGCAATTGAAAAGATGGACCAGTCCATTGAGCTTGTGGTGCTTGATATAATGCTGCCCTTGATGAATGGTTGGGATGTGCTTAAGGAAATAAGAAAGCATTATGACACGCCTGTAATAATGCTTACTGCAAAAGGTGAAACGTTTGATAAAGTGCTTGGGCTTGAACTGGGGGCTGATGATTATATAGTAAAACCATTTGAGCCGAAAGAACTTGTAGCCAGGGTGAAAGCGGTCTTAAGAAGATATAAGCCTGTTGAGACCTCAAAGACCATAGAATATGAAGGAATCACAATCGATATGGAAAAATACCAGGTGATAATACGTGGCCGCACAATAGAGATGCCCCCTAAGGAGATTGAGCTTTTGTATTTTTTAGCCTCTAACCCTAATAAAGTTTATACACGTGAACAGCTTTTGAATGAGATATGGGGATATGACTTTATAGGCGATTCAAGAACGGTTGATGTCCATGTAAAAAGGGTAAGGGAAAAAATAGATACTGAAAATGTAAATTGGAGCTTGAAGACCGTATGGGGCGTAGGATACAAATTTGAGGTGAAATAAAAATGAAAGTCAAGCCCAATTTTATGAAAACAAGTCTTTACTCAAAGCTTGTACTTACATTTTTTGCTGTGATATTGATAAGCTTTATATTCCTCGCATTGACTCTTTCAGCTTGGTTTCGCACTTACTATTATAAACAGAAAAAGCAGGCAATGCTTTCTCAAGCTCCGGTGTTTATTGATTTGTATGAAAAGCTGAGTTATGGAAGCATTAAACCAGAGGAGTTTTTATCATATTTAAGTTCTCTTGATACTTATCTCAACTCGAAAATATGGATAATCAATCAGTATAAAATCGTTTATGGAGTTTCAAATGCAAAAGAAGATGGAGAACTATTGTCTACGCAGATATCCAACCCCGATGTCGATTTGGTATTGAAGGGCAATATAGTAGCTGGGGAAGGGATGTTTGCCGAAAGGTTTAAGAAGCCAATGTATACTGTTATGTTCCCGCTTGTCATAAATAATCAGATCGCCGGCGCTGCGATAATGAGCACTCCTATGACAGGCATTGAAACTGAACTTTACAGGATATATTCTTTTATATGGCTGGCAGCACTTATAGCTGTAGTTGTTTCCACATTTATAATATATTATTTTTCACAAAGCATTCTCATAAAGCCTCTATATGAAATCAATAAGACTGCGCGTGAAATATCTGATGGAGAATTTGAAAAGAGGGTGAATATAACTTCAAAGGATGAAATAGGACAACTTGCGGAATCGTTTAACTACATGGCGGATACACTTCAGAACCTTGAAAACATGAGAAGGGATTTTATTGCAAACATATCGCATGAATTAAGATCACCTATAACAACTATAAGGGGATTCATACAGGGCATACTCGATGGGACTATACCTAAGGACAAACACAGCTATTATTTATCGATTGTCTTGGATGAATCAAAGAGGCTTACAAGGCTTATTTCAGATGTGCTTGACCTGTCAAGGCTTGAGTCCGGGGAATTTTCATTGAGGATGGGAGTTTTTGATATAAATGAACTTATAAGGATAATAATAATAAAGTTTGAGAAACAAATTGAATCTAAAAAACTCAATGCCGATGTCCTGCTCGCCGGCGAATTTTTGTACGCATACGGGGATAAGGATAGGATAGGACAGGTGATAACCAATCTTTTGGATAATGCCATAAAGTTTACGGGTGAAGGCGGAAAAATAAGCGTGAGTACAAAAATCGAGGGAAAGAAAGTTATTGTCAGCGTTGGAGACAGCGGGACCGGCATCCCTGAGGATGAATTAAAGCTTATATGGGATAGGTTCCATATGGTTGATAAATCGAGGACCAAAAAGAAAGGGACCGGACTTGGACTCTCGATTGCAAGACAGATTATAAATCAGCACAATGAAAAAATATGGGTAGAATCAAAGGAAGGCGTAGGTTCCACATTTTCATTCACACTTAAAGCCGAGCAAAATATATAACGAGGCAATAGGTGTATCCTACTTTTGATATAGGTACAATTTTAGTTTTCAAGGGGATGAGTTAATCTTTTGACTCGCTCTAACGTGCGAAGATAAGAAAATTTTTCTACAGCCGAAAAACCTTCTGATAATACGTTATAATTATTTTACAGTTTGTTCACATAATATTCAAACTAAACAAATATAATTAAGCCGTAATTGAGGCGGTTCATGCCCGCATGGAGGTGTTTTTTATGGACGACATGAATTTTAATGATAATATTGATAAAAATATAAATCCGGATAATGCAAATCAGGAGAAGGCTTCGGCAAATCCAAATGATGGACCTGCTGCAGATATGTATGGAGATACTAAAGAAAATCAAGAGAATCTGATGCCAAAGGTATGGGATGATTTTAATGAAATCGACTCAAATCTTGATTCGGAAGGCCGAAAGAATGGGACCATAAATATACAGAGTGTTCCAGTTAAAAGGAAATGGATCAGGAAGGCTATTCCATTTATCGCATGCATCGTTGTTTCCGCACTTATCGGAGGAATTGCAGGAGGAGCATATACCAATTACTTGATAAGCAAAGATAAAAATTATGATACCCCTATTACGATAAGCCAGAGCGGCTCGAGCAATCAAGCATATCAGGCAGCTTACACTCCTCCATCCAGTCTGATTGCCAAAATTGCATCGGATACAGGCCCGTCGGTAGTGGGAGTTGACACTGAACTCGTATCCCAAGGTTTTTTCGGGCAAAAGCAAGTGGCTCAGGGATCAGGTTCCGGTATAATATTTGATAAAAGAGGTTATATAGTGACCAACCAGCATGTTATAGATGGAGGCCAAAAAATATATGTGACTCTTCCTGGCAAACAAAAGTTAACGGCTCAATTGGTAGGCCAGGATAAGATAAGCGATATTGCGGTGCTTAAAGTAGACAGGGACAATTTGCCGGTTGCAAAGTTTGGGGATTCGTCAAAGGTAAGAGTCGGCGATCTAGCGATTGCAATAGGAAATCCACTTGGCGAAGAGTATGCAGGTACGGTTACATCCGGAATAATAAGCGCCTTAAACAGGACGATCGATATTGACGAGGGCGAATACAGCAGGAGATACAAATTGATACAGACCGATGCTGCCATAAATCCAGGTAACAGCGGCGGAGCACTTATAAATGAAAATGGAGAAGTAATAGGCATAAATTCAATAAAGTTTGCTGATAGCGAGATTGAAGGCATGGGATTTGCAATTCCTATAAATGATGTAAAGACGATAGTGGATCAGCTGCTCAAAAACGGATATGTAAGCCGTCCTTATCTTGGAGTCAGTGTAGTTACGATAACCGAAAAAATGGCCAGCCAATATAAATGTCCTGCAGGGGTAGGAGTTTATACAGTGCAGAGAGGAAGCGCTGCTGAGGCGGCAGGATTAAAGCCGAATGATGTTATACTCGAGATAGATGGCGTAAAATTGAGTACCAATGAAGAGCTCATAAATGAACTTCAGAAACATAAAGTTGGAGATTCGGTAAAGCTTAAAATCTGGAGGGATGGTTCAAATCTTACGATATCTATAACTCTTGGAGAAGACAAGGGCAGCACCAACTAAATTTTAAATATGCTATACACTAAATATTGCCGCATCGGTATTTCCGATGCGGCAATATCTATTTATTCTCCACATTAATACGATATGTTTATATTATTTTTTGTAGAATAAACCATATATTTACATTTATGCCAGACAGCATTTAAAAAATCAGGCTGATAAATATCATATGATGTCATTAGAAAATTTTTACAAAAGCCATTCGATATATTATAATTTTGGTGCTGAGTTGATATAAAACGGTTCATATTTTTTAAAGTGGGAGGAATACATATGAGAAAGAAAGCTGTTGTTATTATAATCAATGCTGCCATGATTTTTTATATATCGATTTTAATAATTTTTACGATATCAAAGATAGGTTCATATCATAATAAATACAAAATCGATCGCATAGGAAATATAGGCTTTATAATAGCTGATTCAGACTATGGTGTTGATACCATAGATGCCGGAGATATCGTACTTGCGGATTTGGCGGATTTCAAACCGAAAGAAGGAGATGTTGCAGCATATAAAGACGGGGACAGTATCAAATTTGGCGCAGTCGGCAGCATTGCTGATGGAACAGTCAGTATGAAAAATAGAGGGAGTGCTATAAAATCGGATTATATAGCTGGAAGGTATTTGTTCAGTATCCCGCTTTTAGGATATGTTTTCAGCTTTAAAACGGCACCGGTTTTAAGTACAGTCTGCATCATCGTTCCATCGGTCCTAATATTTTATTATATTCTAATCCTACTGGCAGATGACATGGCGGATAGACGGGCGCATAGAAAAAAGATAATGCGCAGAAAAGACAGAAGGCGTGTCAGATATAAAAAAGAGGGAATGGATTTTAACAAGAAGGCGGCAATGTAATTTGCCTCCTTTTTTAAAAGGCTCTGTTTAACAAAGATGTTGATTTTGAGCATCCTGTTCGCCTATTCGCACTTTATAAGTTCTAAGGCTCATTGCCTTGTTCATCAAGAACTTTTGCAAACTCACTTCGCAAAGTCAGCAAAAGTTCTAGGATTCGCTTCGGCAATTTTGCCAAGAACTTAGCAAAAGTGCTCATACCGCTCACTTGGATTGCTCAAAAAATCAACACTAAACTTTAACATAACCTTTTTAAAATA
>CALCDS010000067.1 GCA_937900065.1 uncultured Clostridiaceae bacterium
TAATAAAAATATCGGCACATCATTTAAATGATGTGCCGATATTTTATCATTTCTGGTTAGGGTCATACAATAAATTGACTATGTTCTGTTTGTTCTGCACAGCCTGTACATTTATGACTTTTCCCTGATATTTTTGCTTAAGTTCACGCATATATCTTGCGGCCAGATTGTCGGCATCAGCCTTTGCTATGCCGGACTTTATGTTCATGGCGACTACGACTGTCTTATCCTGCACATAGACCTGGCCTCCCAATATTTCTTTTTCCTTTGTGAGCTTTTCCGTAAGATCCTTATCCTGCGTTTTAGGTGTCGTCTTAACCGGTTCTTTTTTTATCGTTCCTGAACCTTTTCCTTCAGATGGTATCTCGATCTTCACAGGATCAGATGTCTTGCCTGATTTGGGAGTCTTCTGGGTGCTTGATTTTTGGGCACATCCTGCGAGCGATGCGACCAGTATTGACCCAATCAATAAAACTACAGCCGATTTTTTTACCGGTGATATCATTTTCATGTATATTACCTCCATGTTTTTTTCAAATCTTGCTTCATGTTCAGACTCTGCAAAACTTTTATTCTTAGCAAAGCCTGTACTCAAACTAGTATAACTAAAAAAGCACATATATTCAATGGCATTTTTGATTTTAGTCCTCTTTAAAAACAAACTTCCTTATGGCATATCCAACTCCCAACTCATCATTGGTCTTTGTTATAAAATCGGCTTTTTCCTTTACCGCATCTTCTGCATTTCCCACAGCCACGCCGCAGCCTGCAAACTCAATCATCGATATGTCATTTAAATTATCTCCCATGGCTATGATGTCCTCTTTGGAAATTGCCATTTCCTCGGAAAGCTCGCAAAGCGCAGTGCCCTTTGTTACTCCCTTTGGCCCTATTTCAAGGTTGAAATAATTTGACGAGGTGATGCTTATGCCATCCACGTCTAACAAATCCTTTTTAAGCCTTAGAAGCTCCTCCTGTTTTAAGGATGCAATCTGCACTTTATAAAACTGCCTTCTCTTATCGGATGCAAAAGTTATTATGTCGGGCTTGAGCCTTAGTTCAGCAAAAAAAATACGCTTTAAACCTCCTAAAATGCTTCTATAAGAGAAATGCATTTTGACAGCCTTGTTTGAAAAATGCCTTATCATCTTTACAGCCTGCACAAGGCTCCTGGTGTATATGCTTGTGTCATCATATATTTGGTAATATATGTCCCTGTCCTGGGCAAGCCTCATTATTTTAAGCAGGCTCTCTTTTTTTATATAATGGGATCGTATAAGCCTTCCTTTTGAGTCGGTCACCTGTGCGCCGTTACAGCCTATCACCGCGCATTTGAGATTGTTGGTCCTAAGAAGCCTTTTCACTGCGGAATAAGGCCTCCCCGTGACTATTGCAAATTGTACTCCTCTTTTTTGAGCCTCTATTACCGCATTTAGGTTGCCGCGCGGAATATTCCCGTAGCTGTTTAAAAATGTACCATCCATATCCGTAACGATCAATTTATACATCGATTCCATCCTTCTTAACATTCGGTTCTGTTTAACAATATCATACTTTAACATAAACTGAAATTTTTAGCATCATAAAAACATATTATACCGCAGTTATCTCGATCTTATCTCCATCATTTATAGCATCCGAATAGCCGGCTTCTTTTCCATTCACTGTTATCCTTACGGTCCGATTTTTAAATTTTGAAAGGTCAATATTATATTTTCCCAATACATCCACAAATATATGGTTTTTCCCTGAAAGCTTTATGTTTTTGCCGTTTACGCTTACATTTATAGATTCCACATCCATGGATTTGCCATCGCTTTTTTTATCGTCGGAAGCACATGACTCTATAAAATCGCCCTCGCAAATAATATGGCTTCCATCCACGATCTTTCCGTTTGCCTTTATCACTTTCCCGTAAATATCGATTCCATGCCTTAGGGCTATATCGGAAACCGATGCACATGCATCCTTGCCGTCCTTTGCATCCTTTATGTTTATGGAGTCGCCTGCATAAACCCGGGTTTGGAGGCTCCCTAAAACACCGTTTACATATATTTCGGGAGGCTGCGACGGAGTTCCCGGGACCCTGACAGGCACACCCTCAAATGTAAACTTCAGAGCCTTCCCGCTTTTTCCAATAAGCGAAGAAGGACTAAAACCTACAAGGCCGAGCACATCCTTTACCGAAAGGTCGGCTGAATTAAACAGCCTGCATTCCTTGCCGTTCAAAAACAGATTTATGAAATCATGCCCCACCTTTTTGAATGCCACAAGCGCTATTCCTACGACCGTGACACCTTCGGGTCCGTCGACCAGATGGCCGACGCTTTCAAGATTCGGTATCGACGTTCTCTTTTTTACAGCTATACGCTCTCTGTCCATGCCAAGTTCAGATGACAATTCGTCAATCAATCCTGAGGTCCGGCTTCCCCCTCCAACGCAGAAAACCGCTCTTGGAGAGGTGCCGTTTAATGAAAGCACGGCGTCAGCTATTTCATGGGCAATTTTCTTTGAAGAACCGCATATCGCCGAAGCAACTTCTTCAACTTTTACCGAAACTTTCGCACCGGTTATATCCTTGAAAGATATCTTCTTTCTCCTTTTGCTCACGCTCCGCTTTACAGACTCGGCGGAATTGAAATCCAGAAGGTAACGGTCGGCCAGGGCTTCGGTAACTTCATCACCTGCCACCGAGACCATTCCATACGCGGTTATCGAGCCGTTTTTAGTTATGGCGATATCGGATGTGCCGGCACCTATATCGATCAAAGCTATGTTTAAAAGCCTTATATTTTCGGGAACTATTGCTTCAAGTGCGGCTATTGGCTCAAGAGTGAGGCAGATTGGATTTAAGGAGCTCTTTTCGAGCACTTTGTACAAACTTTCCACTACTGAACCTGGCAAAAATGTGGCGAGTATATCAGCGCCTATGTATCTTCCCTTATGCTCCATAAGGCTGGTTATTGGATATCCATTCAAATAATAAGAGACAACGCTGTATCCCACGCAATAGAAATCATCTTCCATGTACTTTGATTCTTTTCTTATAAGTTTGGTCGCCTCATTCACGCCGGAAAGTTCAAGGCTGTTTATGATCATATCGTCTATATCAATATCAGCTTCCATATCCTTCTCGACATGGACGCATTTTGTTTTAAGAGTCCTCCCTGCGGCAGCAATCGCAGCGTTCTTAAGCGTAAAGCCGATCTTCTCTTCAAGTTCCTTTTTTACTTTTATCACAACCTGCGAAACCTTATCGATATCATGGACCTGCCCGTCTATCATGGACCGGCTGCTGTGCTCGCACATACTTTCAGCTATTATCTTAAGTCCGTTTTCCTGTCTTTCACATACTATTCCTTTTACGGTGCGGGTCCCTATGTCCAATGCAAATATTATATCGCTGTTTAAAGGCATCTTCATAAAAGCCCCTTTCAACTTTATCTTCAAGTTCTAGACAATTATACAATATTTGCATATGTAACATCAAGGCCGGCAGTCTTCAAGCCTGTTTCATCCCATAAAAAAACGCGTGCAAATCGCACGCGTTTTTTTATATGAAGCTTTAGTCTTCCGCTGCCGGATTTATTGAAGGCAACAGTTCTGTTGAACCTTCAAGAACGTTTTGAGCCAAGTCATATATAGTGAGTGACTGTGCTACATCCGGTTCGAATTCAGCATCTGTGGGAAGATCTGAATCTGTTTCGTCAAGCTTTACTACAATGTACTTTCCGTCAACAGATGATGATCCGTTTTCAACTGCCGCTTCTGCCGCAGTTCCCTTATTTGATACAAATGTGTTGTCAACGCTTATATCATCAGCTGAGAATGTGTGTTTTGACACTGTCGTTGAATCTATTGTTTCTGTATATTCAACTACAACCGTATCAACTTTCCCGTTATTGTTTGTATCATATGCAAATATCTGTTGAACATCATCGTCATCTTCCGCAATTTCCGGAACTATTGAATCCTGGGCAGTGTATTTTCCGTCTGCCTTGGTGATTGCTGCAAGATGTTCATTGTAAGCATTCTTTGATTCGGGTTTGGAGATAGTCGCTATTCTCACATTGCGTGAATCAACTTTTGCATCATATCCTAAATCAGATGCAAGAGTAAGAATAACTACGGTGTTTCCATCATCGTCAAGCTCTGTATTGACTTTTGCAACGTCTATTGTTGAATCAGCAGTGCCTTGAGACTGATATCCGTCTGTTCCATTGTCATCTACGTAAACTATCAAGTCTTCGGCATCAAAATCTTTAAGTTCATCATCGAATGTTACTTCAACAGTATCTACGTCTGTTGCTTCAAACTTTGTTATGTCTACTGTTCCTGAAGCATTTATCTTGACTGATCCTGAAAGGGCAGCCGTGTAATTTCCTGCAGCGTCTGCAACCCTTGCTATCTTAAGACTCTTTGTACTTCCCGTATCAGCCTTCAGGTCAATTCCGTTGTCGCTGTCGTCGGCTTTTGAAGGTATCGTGATCTCAATTCCCTTTCCATTGTCTACGACCTTCAATGAAACATCGCTGTCAAGCTCTGAAAGAACATATGAACCAACTGTGTATTTATCTATATCGTCTATAGAATATTTCCCGTCGGTTGCCATCTCTTCATTAAAGTCAACTTTCAGCTTCTGATCTTCTTTGCCGGCATTATAAAGTGTTGCTGTGAATTCGTCAAAATCAGGGTCTGTAAGATCATCGACCGTGAAAGTTTCCTCTGTCTTAGCTATTTCATTTCCGGCTTTATCTTCTATGCCTTCTATGGCTATGGAATAATCGCCTGATAACTCATCTCTGAAGTTGATCGTAACCGTGTCATCAGCTGCGCTGACGCTCTTTATGGAAACTTTTTCTCCATCTGAATCAGTTACTGTAAAATCTGATTTTTCAACGTCTGTAACATTTTCGCTGAATTTTATCTCTATCTGATCTTCAGACTTTACCTCTATATCCTTAACTTCAGGTTTTGTTGTATCTACTTCTACTTCAACTTTTACGCTTATATCGTCGTTTTCATTATCCCAGAGATCTTTCAAGCTTCCTTCTTCAATATAAACGTATGCCGTTCCCTTAGGAAGGTTCTTATCGCTGAAATCCAATTTAAGTTCCCTTCCGTCGATATCTTTTGAAGTTATCGCATCATCAACGGTATTGTTCTTGTTTGTATGATAGAAGTTGTCAACAGCACCGTCTTTTAGAGCTATTTCTTCATTGAATACAAGTGTCACGCCTTCAGGTGATGCATCTTTGTATCCGATAACTTTAGGAGCTTTTGTATCTTCAACAACATTTACTGTGAACGATTTTGAAATGACTGTAAATCCTGCAAAGTCTTCAGCCTTTGCAAGCACTTTTACATCCAGTTCTCCATCTTCAAGGTCTGAGTAAAGAACTATATTTGCTTCAGTATCATTGTTGGCCGTTGTAACAGATTTGATATGGAGTTCTCCGCCATTGATCTCAAAGCTGTCCTTATCAGCTGTTACAGGCTCATCAAATGTAACCTTTATCGTGTTTTTGCCTATAACTTGTGCATCCAGTGCAATCGGCAATTTAGTGTCTATGAACTCTATATTGTCGATGTCTGTTTTCTCAAGCACGTTTCCATCTGTGTCTTCGACGTCTTCCACTGTCAGCTTGACTGTTTCCTGCTGCTCGGCAATTTTGTCGGCTGCAAGGGTAACAAGCACTGTCCTATCATCGTCAAGCAACTCGAAGTTGGCGCCATCCAAATCAGCCTTGCCTTCTGTATCAAGCTTATAATTGTCAACATCTGTTGCTGTATCTTTGTCAACTGTTTTGTTGAATTTAACAGCTATCTGCCTTAAATTAAGTGCTGTTACGGATTCAACTTTAAGCTCTGCAGGAGCCACAGGCCTTAATGCTTCTACAGCATCAGCCGCGCTCTTTGCAAGAACGCCTTCTCCGCCGAGGATATAAACTTCGCTGTCTTCTTTCAATCCTGCTTTAAGAACACTCTCTGCCTTTTTTACAGAACCTTCTTCAACAAGAACTATAGGTGAATTCGTCTTTGCTGCAAGAGCTGAACCTGCAAGCGAATCTGCTGCATTCTCGTCGGCTCCGTTTGCAAGATATACCTTGCTGTAATCAGGTGTGAACTTTTCAAGGACTGATGCATTTGTTTCAAACCTGTCAATGCCGTCTATTCTTTCGGCATTTGTCTGCTCAACGACTTTATCGCTTATAACCCCATAGCCGCCTATTGCATAAACGGTTTTTCCGTTCAACAGTGACAATACATCATCGGTTACTGTGTCTTTATCAGTAAGGAGTATTGGAGCCCCTCTATGGGCTGCTATCGAGGATACTGACAATGCATCTGCATAAGAATATGCATTAGCCAGCACTGCTTCTGTAAAGCTTGGAAGTTCTTTTGCAATGGCAACTGAAGTTGCAACCCTGTCAGCACCATACAAACGCTTTACATTGCCTGTTCCAAACTGAACTTTTAATTCATTTTCTACGCTTGTGCTTACCGCACCAGGCCCACCAACTATGTAGACAGTCTTTACATCAAGCGCTTTAAGCTCGTCCAAAACCCCGTCATAAAGTTTTGCAGGCTCTGTTAAAAGTATAGGAGCCTGACCCTTGGCATATGCCAGAGGAGCCGCTGAAAGAGCATCAGCAAGGCCTTCGTCGTCGCCCCTTGCGATTATTGCTGTGTCTGATTTGCTCCAACCGTTTTTGACTATATCCAGGGCGGTCTGATACCTGTCCTCTCCTGAATAACGAGTGGAAGCGAATGCCACGCTGGAGAACAAGACTTGCGTCACAACCATTGAAAATACCAGCAAGCATGTAAGAAACTTCTTGCTTTTTTTGCTCATTATTTACTTCGTCCCCTTTCGAATCACTTATAGTGTTTATACAAAGCTTTTGCTTTGTACATATGATAATGCTAGTGCATCTATTGCTTTTTAGATCACCTCCTATGAATAAAACAAGAAGGAAAATATACAAACCCAGCATATTAACCTCTTAACTTTATGTATAATATAACATATCCGTTTAAAAAATCATAAGGTATTTATCTGGAACACTAACCAAAATCGTCCAGCATGAAGGCTTATGCTTAAAGCAACCAAACCTTTATACTGGACTATTTTTTATTGCATAAAAATTGCTCCGGT
>CALCDS010000068.1 GCA_937900065.1 uncultured Clostridiaceae bacterium
CCTTCGTGCGTTAGAGCGAGGCAAAAGATTGTCTCACCGCCTGAAAACCGAAGCGGTATCCGCCACCTAAAGAGATGGGGGACATCTACCGCCTCGTTATAAAAAAGTGAAATACAAATTTAAGGGGGGATCGAAAATGTCACCGCCGAATTCATGAAAGATAATTGAGTTCTCAATTGGTCAGAATAATTCACATTTCTCTACACCGTCTGGAGTGCATTTGATATTACTGCGGTATTACAAATTATGGAGGGGATAATATGAAACGTATTTTCGTCTTTTTCATTACCTGTTTGATGATCGTGTCTATGTCGTTAACAGGCTGCGGGAAATCTGATACTGCTAAAGTTGACTCGAACAACGGTTCTACTGAAAGTAAAGTTACCAATGATCCAAATGTAAAAGTACTCAACTTATGGAGCTTTACTGATGAAGTCCCAAAAATGCTCAATAAGTACAAGGAGCTTCACCCTGACTTTCCTTATGAAATTAAAACCACCATTATCGCTACCACGGACGGAGCATATCAGCCTGCCCTCGACCAAGCTCTCGCAGCAGGCGGTGATAAAGCACCTGACATTTACTGTGCAGAGAGCGCATTCGTACTCAAATATACGCAAGGCGACGCAAGCAAGTATGCTGCTGCTTACAAGGATCTAGGCATTGATGTGGATAAGCTTTTAAAAGAGGCTGATATTGCCCAGTACACAGTAGACATCGGTACAAATCCTGATGGTAAGCTGGTCGGTCTTGGATATCAGGCGACCGGCGGAGCTTTCATCTATCGCCGCTCAATTGCGAAAGATGTTTGGGGTACCGATGATCCAGCGGTAATAAAAGACAAAATCGGTCCCGGCTGGGATAAGTTCTTCGCAGCTGCAGCAGACCTGAAAGCAAAGGGATATGCTATCGTTTCCGGTGACGGCGACATATGGCATGCGGTTGAGAACAGTTCCCCGAAAGGCTGGATTGTAGACAATAAACTCTATATCGATCCTTTACGTGAGCAATTTTTAGACCTTTCCAAGAAACTCAAGGACAACGGTTATCACAATGATACACAGGACTGGACTGATGCTTGGTATGCGGATATGAAAGACGCGGGCAAGCAAAAAGTTTTCGGCTTCTTTGGTCCTGCATGGCTGATTAACTATGTTATGGCTGGCAACTCCGGCGGTAAAAAAGTCGGCGAAGGTACATACGGCGACTGGGCTGTATGCGAACCTACTGTAGGTTTCTTCTGGGGCGGAACATGGGTTCTCGCCAATAAGGACACCAAGATTCCAGCTGCTGTCGGCGATATAATCAAGTGGATAACACTGGATAGTTCCGATACAGGACTGCAATACTTCTGGGCCAACGGTACACTCAACGGGCCTGGCGGTACCAAGGACACAGTTGCTTCCAACACAGTTATGAAGAAATCTGACGGCAAGCTTGACTTCCTAGGAGGGCAGAATATGTTTGATGTATTTGTTCCTGCTACCAAATATGCAACAGGTAAAAATAAGACTCAATATGATGAAACAATCAATACCTACTGGCGTGACCAGGTACGTCAGTACACTGCCGGCCAAAAGAGCCGCGAACAGGCTATAAAAGACTTCAAGCAACAAGTTGCTGACAACCTTGATATCTCTGTAGATTAGTTTAATCTATAATAATGTGGTAGGCGGATACTCTTTCCGCCTGCCACAAATTTATTGTAAATAATAACTCTAACTCTTTACTGGAGGCGAATTCATATGAAACGAAAGAGTATTAGCTATGCCAAATACGGGTATATATTTTCCATACCTTTCGTACTTGCCTTCCTTATATTTTCGTTGTATCCCATAATATATACTGCTGTTATCGGTTTTACCGATCTTAAAGGTTTGGGAAATACAGAGATCCATTTTTTATCTGATCCGTTTCTTAATTTTAAAAATCTTTTTAAAAATCCATCTTTTATACAGTCGTTATCAAATACAGCGTTGCTTTGGATAGTTAACTTCATACCGCAAATACTGCTCGCACTCCTGCTCACTGCGTGGTTTACCAGTAATCGCCTCAAGATAAAGGGTCAGGGCATATTCAAAGTTCTGTTTTATATGCCTAATATAATAACGGCTGCAACAATAGCTATACTGTTTAACTCTTTGTTCGGATATCCGATGGGGCCTGTCAACGATCTTCTCAAGATGCTTGGCTTGTCTAAAGGGCCGGTGAACTTTACTATCCAGAAGAACACGGCAAGGGGTATAGTCTCATTTATCCAGTTCTGGATGTGGTACGGATATACGATGTTAATATTTATATCAGGCGTATTAGGTATAAACCCTGAAATTTTTGAAGCAGCCGACATCGACGGCGCCTCAGAGACGCAAAAATTTTTCTATATAACGCTCCCGAACTTGAAAACTATAATGCTCTATATGCTAGTTACAAGCATGATTGGCGGTTTGCAGATGTTCGATATTCCAAAGCTGTTCCTGCTTGGCGGTCCGGATAATGCCACGCTTACAACAAGCGTATTCATTTATAATCAGGCATTTAGCGGAAGTTACCTGTATAATCGTGCTGCAGCTGCAAGTATGATTATGTTTGTAATTATAGCTATACTATCAGGTGTAATATTTTATGTTATGCGAGACAAAGACGCAATAAAGCTTAAAAAAGACATGAGAAGCCAGCAGAGATTGATTAGAAAAGCAGAGAAAGCAGCAAGGGAGGTGGCAAAATGAAACATAGCATGAACATATCCCATTACACGTTAAAAATAGTTATTTACATTGTCTGCATTTTCTTGGCAATTTTAAGCATATTACCGTTTTGGATCATGTTTATGAACGCTACACGAGGAACATATGAGATTCAGCAGAATGCTATATCGCTGTTACCTTCGAAGTATTTACTTAGCAACTTAAAGGTACTGCTAGGCAAGGGCTTTAATCCGCTTAAGGGTTTCTTTAACTCAATGGTAATTTCAGTAGGTTCAACACTTTGTGCGGTGTATTTCTCATCACTTACTGCATATGCCTTAGTGGCGTATAGCTGGAGGATGCGTCAGCCGTTCTTCACATTTATAATGGCTGTAATGATGATTCCAGCACAGGTAACGAGTATTGGATTTTACCAGTTCATGTATAGAATCAATATGACTAATAATTTTCTGCCGCTAATACTGCCCGCAATAGCCTCACCTGCAATGGTATTCTTTATGAGGCAGTATTTGCTCCAAACGCTTTCAATCGATATCGTGAATTGTGCTCGAATAGACGGCGCCGGTGAATTTTACATATTCAATAAAATAGTATTACCAATAATGAAACCTGCTATTGCAACACAAGCGATTTTTTCGTTTGTAGCAAGTTGGAATAATCTGTTCATGCCGTTAATCCTTCTTACTGATAATAATAAATACACAATGCCGATAATGGTCAGCCTTCTTAGAGGTGATATCTATAAAACGGAATTCGGTTCAGTGTATTTAGGGCTGTCTTTGACTGTACTGCCTCTATTTGTAATATACTTCCTTTTGTCCAAATATATAATAGCTGGAGTTGCACTAGGCAGTATTAAAGAATAGATGGGAAAAATTTTTAAGCTGATAAAAAACTCTCCTCACCTCTCACCTATGTGATGAGCCCATGGGGAGATTTTTTTTATTATTTAGTTGATTGCAAAACTCTTCTGATGCTGAAAAAACAGCGGTAAAATTTTACCGATGCTTTATAGCAAGAAAAGGCCAGTCCGCTGATTAAGATCAACGTACTGGCATAAATAAGTCTGTTGTTTATGTTCACGACTTTGCCCTCTTCTTTGAAATCACATCAAATGCTACGGCTACTAAAGGTACAAAGCCTTTGATTGTTTGCTGCCAGTCACTGCCTATACCGAGTATTGACATGCCATTATTTAATACGCCCATGACCAGCGCGCCTATGATTACACCTATAACTGTGCCAACACCCCCTGTTGCCGATGCTCCACCAATAAAACATGAAGCAATTGCATCCATTTCAAAATTAGCGCCTGCAGTCGGCGTTGCGGCTTGAAGCCTTGCGGTAAAAACAATTCCTGTTACCGATGCAAGAACCGCCATATTTAAATAAGCAAAAAATAAGACCTTATTTGTGTTTATGCCAGAGAGCTTTGCCGCTTTTTCATTTCCTCCCATTGCATAGAGATACCTGCCTGGTATGGTTTTTGTTGTTATAAACGAATATATGATTATCAAAGCTACCAGGAGTATAAGTACTGCTGGAATCCCTTTATAGGATGACAGAGAAAATGCAAACCAGTTGATGGCAAATAGTATTGCCACAGTCTGTATTATAAACAGAGGCATTGGGATAACATCAAAATTATATGAATGTTTGCTTGCCCTTTTTTTATATGCAAAAATAACATAAATAACCGATAT
>CALCDS010000069.1 GCA_937900065.1 uncultured Clostridiaceae bacterium
CTTGCCGGAGTTTGATTCAAAGCAGAATAATAAAATGTCGTTATAAAAATAATAAATCCACAGAGCAATAAAGAAGCCATCTTATTTTTCCCAATAACAAATACTCCAAATATAGCTGCCAGCCAAATAAACACTGTCATCTTTAAGGGCAGAATAGACCATGCCAAGCCTTTATCGATCGCTGAACTGCAACTAATTATAATAAGAACAACTAATAGAGAAAGTGCGGACGCTATGGCTACATATTTCCACCGTGTACTTTTAGCAATCACGTTTTTTGTTGCGGTATCAGCATACTGAAGCGTCGCTTCTACCAAATCATCTACTCCCGGGGCAGATGACTGCGCTTTTTCATTGTTTAGTAATTCACTTGTTGTTACACCTAATATGCGTGAGAGTTTTGATAATAACGATATGTCGGGATAACTTAACCCGCGTTCCCATTTTGACACAGCTTTATCTGTAACCCCCAATTGTTCTGCCAACTCTTTTTGCGTCAGCTTTTTTTCTTTCCTCAATTCTGAAATGAATTGAGCCATTTTCGAAGAATTCTCATTGACCATTTCGATTGCGCCCTCCTTGCCTATGTCCTGATGATACCTTTCTTCAATCTTATAATACTGACATGTTATAAACAACCGACTCTTGGTTGAATGATATAAACTAAACCATAAGTAGAGTGCTTGCATCAATAATTGTGATTCATACCTTCAATATATAAAACATGCGAATCACTAAGATAAGTATAGCATTGCTCGCCTGCCGGCTGTCCATCATGTTTAATTGATTTGCATAGTGATTTTTTATTTTTACGTTCATATTGATTATTTCGTTAACATATGTTATTATTAACATATGTTAACGATAAGGAGCGATCACTATGTCAATCGATTATGCAATTTTAGGGATTTTAAGTTACAAATCTTTAACTGGATATGACATCAAAAAAATAATCCAGGATTCCACTTTTATGTATTGGTCAGCCAATAATAATCAAATATATAAATCGTTGGTAGGACTTCACAGAGAAGGTTATGTTACTAGTGAGGTTCATTATCAAGAAGGCTCTCCATCAAAAAAGATATATTCAATCACAAAAGATGGACTGGATGAGTTAAAAAAATGGGTGCTTTCTTCACCAGAACCTCCTGAAATCAAAAAGACCTTTCTTATACAGCTTGCTTGGGCAGATCAACTTAATGTAAAAGAATTGTATGATTTATTATCTAACTATGAGAATGAAATCAGAATGCAGCTATTGATGCAGCAAGAAAAAAAGTTGAGAGGCGTTTTCTCACCAGGCAGAACCCCTCGTGAAATTTTTCTATGGGATATGATTTACGATAATATAATATCATCCTATAAGAATGAATTGGATTGGATTCAAAGGTTACGGAGGGAAATGCATATTAGCAATGAAAAGGAGCAAAACAGAATGAATTATAAGGTAATCGAGAGAGGCAATAAAAAATATATTGAATGTGCTTCTGCTGAAACGCAGCTTAATACAGAGCAAGATGCTATAGATCTTATCGGCGCTTGCTTTGAAAATAATACTAATCTTTTAATGCTCCATGATGAAGCACTCTCTGATGACTTTTTCAAGGTTAAAACAGGTTTGGCAGGCAAGGTATTACAAAAATTTGTAAACTATCATGTAAAAGTTGCAGCTATTATAACAAACGAGCAAGAGATAAAGGGCAGGTTCAAAGAAGTGCTTAATGAATCTAATAAAGGAAATGATTTCAGGGCATTTAGAAATGTTGAAGAGGCTGAAAACTGGCTTTTAAATTTAGGCTCTGTTTAACAAAGATGTTGATTTTGAGCATCCTGTTCGCCCGTTCAC
>CALCDS010000070.1 GCA_937900065.1 uncultured Clostridiaceae bacterium
ATTTTTTGAGCATCCCGCTCGCCAGTTCGCACTTTTTAAGTTCTAAAGCTCATTGTTCTTGCTCATCAAGAACTTTTGCAAACTCACTTCGTTCAGACAAGCAAAAGTTCTAAGATTCGCTTCGGCAATTTCGCCAAGAACTTATCAAAAGCGCTCACATCGCTTGCTTGGATTGCTCAAAAAATCAACATCATACTTTAACAGTAAGGATACTCAAAATCAACATTATACTTTAACATAGCCTTTAATATATATTGACTGTGGCGTTAAAAGAATGGATAATATGAAATGTGACCACGTGGTCAAAGTAAAATTGATATGGGTCGTGATATTGTGGAGGATAACATTGTTTTGGCAAAGGATGTTGTAAAAGAATATACGATGGGCGAAGTGAAGGTGAGGGCTTCGGACGGCATGAACATTTTGATAAAGCGTGGCGAGTTTGCCGTGGTGCTCGGCCCGAGCGGCTCAGGCAAAAGTACAATATTGAATATCATCGGCGGGATGGATAGGCCTACATCTGGCGAGGTATGGGTCGACGGAAAAAACATAACCGGGTATTCGGATAAGGAGCTTACGCTTTACAGGCGCAAAAATATAGGGTTTGTGTTCCAGTTCTATAATCTGATGCCCAATCTTACGGCTTTGGAGAATGTTGAGCTTGTGACGCAGGTAAGCGATGATCCGCTAAGTCCAAAGGATATCATGAAGGATGTGGGGCTCTATGACAGACTCAACAACTTCCCGGCCCAAATGTCCGGCGGAGAGCAGCAAAGGGTTGCCATTGCAAGGGCTCTTGTGAAAAATCCGCTGCTCATACTATGCGATGAACCGACAGGGGCTTTGGATTACAACACGGGGAAGATGGTTTTGAAACTGCTTCATGACATCAACCGGAACACCGGGAAGACAATAGTGGTGATAACCCATAATGCCGCCATAGCCGCCATGGCCGACAGGGTGATAAGAGTCAAAAGCGGCATGGTGGAATCGGTAAATGTAAATGATGATCCAAAGCCGCCTGAAAGGATTGAATGGTAATGAATATATTGTTTCGAAAATTGATAAGGGATATAAAAGAGGCTAAGGGCCAGTTCATATCCATATTCATTGTCGTGACCCTCGGAGTCATGTTTTATTCCGGAATCAATGGCACTTTCAGGAACTTATCGATTGCAAAGGATGAGTATTATAAGGAATACAGGTTTGCCGACATATGGGCCGATGTTTACAAAGCTCCCGAGAGCATTGTAAAGCGGGTCAAGTCCCTGCCGTTTGTAAAGGCGGCCGAGGGAAGGATCATAAAGGATACGAGCATGGATATTGCGGGCGAAAGCGCAACGGTGAGGCTGATAACGCTTCCGGATAAAAAGAAGGATATAGTAAACGATATTGCAATGCAGTCGGGAAGCTACTTTAGCGCAGAGGATATAAACCAGTGCATTTTGGAAGACGGCTTCTTAAAGGCAAACGGTTTTAAAATAGGGGATTATATTTATCCGATAATAAACGGCAACAAAGTGAAAATGAAGATAATAGGTTCTGCAAGAAGCCCTGAATTCGTGTATCCGCTTAAAGACGGCTCCGAGCTCATGGTCGACTACACAAAATTCGGAATCATATATATAAAGGAATCATTCGGACAGGCAATTTTCGGACTTGACGGTTTAATCAACAACATATCCCTGCTTTTAAAAGACGGGTATGATGTTGAAGATGCCAAGGATGAAATCGAAAAAGCATTGAGGACATATGGAGTGTCCAATGTGATCGATAGAGACGGACAGATAAGCAATAGCATGCTTAAAACCGAGATAGAAGGCTTGAAATCTTCAGGCAGTGCCTT
>CALCDS010000071.1 GCA_937900065.1 uncultured Clostridiaceae bacterium
TGCATATAGGGCAGACCTTTAATATCGGTAATGAAATCTGCCATATATGGGTATCCTATAAACTGTCTAACACTGGCGAGATGGATGCTGCTTTATAAAATGCATCCTTTTGCATCATTCTTATACTTACGAAAAAGCTATGTTAAAGTACAATGTTGATTTTTTGAGCAATCGAAGTGAACGAGATGCTCAAAAAATCAACTCCTTTGTTTAACATGGCTGATGAAAAAAGTCCTGATTGGTGGAGATAATAATATGGCTGAAATAATGATTTTGATATCGTTTATTATTTGTTTGTATATAATAGTTTTACTATATAGAAAAAATAAAAGCTATCAGAACCGGATAACTGGACAGGTTACGGATGTGATCCTTACGCCTGACGAGCTGAAGACCCATGCTGTGGAAATCGCACTTAGGCATTTGGTATCACAAAGGGATGGATCATGCCTTAACCTGATACCGCGCATGGAGGAAAACTACAGGCATATCATAAAAGCTTATAAGATATTAAACAGTGAAGCGGCTCAGGGGAAAACCGTTATCGCTGCGGCCGAATGGCTGTTTGATAATTTTTATATAATTGAAGAACAGGTAAAGGAAATAAGGTTAAGTTTTAAAAAGGGATGCAGCAAAAAACTGCCATGCCTGAAAGAAGGCCTCTTAAAGGGCTTTCCAAGGATATATGATATTGCGCTTGAACTCGTATCGCATACCGACAGCAGGATAGACGAGAAGCTCCTTGTAGATTTTATAAAATCATACCAGTCAAAGTCACAGCTTACAGATTCTGAGATATGGGCAATACCACTCATGCTGAAGATGGCTCTGATTGAGAACATAAGGCATATATGCGACAGCATATTGAAATCTCAGGAAATGAGAGGTATGTCCGATAAGCTGGCAGATATCATAATCGATGAAGAAGATGAAAGTGAAAAAATCATAGAAAATATCAGATCTTATATGGAAGGAATGGAGCAGATAAATTCAGCCTTTGCGGAAAACCTTATCATGAGGATAAGAAGGTATGGAAACCATATAGAACCTGCTTTGCACTATATAGGAGAAAGGCTTGCAAATCAGAATACCAATGCCGATTCCATAATAATGTCGGAGCACCAGGATCAAGCGCGCAAGCAGGTATCGATAGGTAACACGATCACGAGCATAAGGCTTCTTTCGGCGATAGACTGGCCTGCCATATTTGAAGATTTAAGCCCGGTTGAGCAGGTTTTAAGGGGCGATCCTGCCAAAGTATACTCAAAAATGGATTTTACAGGCCGGAACCATTACAGGCATATAGTAGAAAATCTGGCGCAAAAATTAAAAATATCAGAAGGCCTGGTAGCAAAAAAGGCGATCGAATGCGCAAAGGCAGCCAAAGATTGCGAGGATGTGCTGCTTAAACATGTTGGTTATTATCTGATGGGAGACGGCATGGAGAAGCTTGAGCTGGCTTTGGAATATAAACCGGGTTTTGCAACACTGGCTTCAAGATTTATAAAAAGCCATCCTAGTTTGTTTTACCTGTTTCCTATAATAATCATGACTTTTGGGATATCGTTTTTATTGTCAGCCTATGCTGCAAGAGCGGGTGCAGGCATAGCGACTGTAATACTCAGCTTTTTGGTATCTTTTTTTCCTTCAAGTGAAATTGCGGTGAGGATTTTAAACTGGGTCGTAAACCATATGCTTCGCCCTTCATTTCTTCCTAAACTTGAATTTAGAGATGGCATACCGAAAGATGATGCCACATTTGTAGTTATACCGGCTCTTATATCAGGCAGCAGCAGGGTAAAAGAACTCGTAGGGGAACTTGAAGTATATTATCTTGCAAACCATGAGAGAAACATCTATTTTGCATTGCTTGGCGATTTTGCCGATTCATCCGATAAGGATATGCCCGGCGATGACGAGATAGTAAACTGCGCTCTTAAAAGGATAAAATCATTGAACAAAAAGTATTCAAGTTGCGGGGAAGATATATTCTTCTTTTTCCACAGGATAAGAAAATATAATCCTTCTCAGGGAGTCTGGATGGGATGGGAGAGAAAGCGCGGAAAGCTCATTGAGTTTAACAGGCTTTTAAGAGGCGATGAAAATACAGGGTACCATATAACAAGCTGTGACATTTCGAGCATACCCAAGGTAAAATATATAATAACGCTCGATGCCGACACCCAGCTTCCAAGGGATACTGCAAAAAGGCTTATAGGGACTATTTCCCATGTATTAAACAGACCTGTGCTGAGTCCGGACAATACGAAAGTGATACGAGGATATGGAATACTTCAGCCGAGGGTAACCGTAGATATTGTAAATGCGAGAAAATCATTGTTTTCCAGGATATTTGCCGGGGCAGGCGGAATCGATCCATACACCACGGCTGTGTCGGATATTTATATGGACCTGTTTTGCGAGGGCATTTATACTGGAAAGGGGATTTATGATATCGATGTTTTCGAGCAGTTGCTTGATGGGAGCATACCTGAAAATGCGATCTTAAGCCATGACCTCCTTGAGGGAAGCTTTGCAAGGACGGGTCTTGTGACCGATATCGAACTCGTGGATGGATTTCCATCAAAATACTCGTCATATTCGGCAAGGATGCACCGCTGGGCAAGAGGAGACTGGCAGCTTCTCCCTTACCTTTCAAAAACGGTAAAAAACAGCCAAGGCGAGTATGTGAAAAATACCCTGTCTGTGATAGACAAATGGAAAATAGTTGATAATTTAAGGCGGAGCATAATGCCGGCTTCGATTTTTATATTGATACTTTTATCTTTGAGCATACTTCCGGGGAGCAAGAGATTGTGGCTTGCATTGTCTGCCCTTACCATATCGCTTCCCGTGTTTGCGGGTATTGCGGATCTCATTTTGATGCCGATAAACAGCGTAAATGGAGTAACATCAGGGTTAAGAAAGATGATATGCCAGATAGGGCTTCTGCTTGCATTTTTGCCTCACAGGGCTTATTTAATGACCGATGCCATAATAAGAACGCTTGTAAGATTGAGCACAAAGCAAAGGCTTTTGGAATGGGAAACTGCTGCAGATGCTGAAGCCAGGCTTAAAAACAAACTTGCAAACTATATAAAGATGATGTGGATATGCATAGCTTTTGGAATTGCGCTGCCAATGGTCTGGCTGTTTTTTGGCATTCCAAGCTTAAACGGGATTTTGGTTTTATCGGCTCTATGGTTTGCTTCGCCATATATAGCCTATGTCATAAGCAGGGATATAAAAACTAAAAGGTCGGTTCCTTCGGGTGAAGACATACAGGATATCAGGTTGATTGCAAGAAAGACCTGGAGATATTTTGAGGACTTTGTGTCTTTGAAAGACAA